>JAUSJJ010000278.1 GCA_030647705.1 Dehalococcoidia bacterium | reverse complement strand
AGCCTCCATCAAACGGTTGACAAGGTATTGCCGATGAACTATTATCCGAGCAGCCGCTCTGCCTGCCGTAGCCTGCCGGCAAGCGAGGCGGACTGCGGCATTGCCAGGCGCTGTGACAGGGCCTGCCCTGGCAGACACGGCTAGAGGAGGCAGCAAATGGTCGCACCGGTAGCCATCGTTGGCGTGTACCAGACCAAGTATGACTCCGTCCCTCAGGGGAAGACCCTGGAGGAGATGATTTTCTTCGCCGTGAAGTCGTTGCTGGACAATACCGGCGCCGACATCAAGAGCGTGGACAGCATCGTCACCTCGTCCTCGGACCAGATCGATGGCAGGGCTATCCCCATGATGCTCACCTCCGGGCCGGCCGGTGCGGAGCTCAAGGACCTGATCAACACCTCCGGGGCCAGCGAACATGCCCTGATCCTGGCTTATCTGAGGATCGTGTCCGGTGTGTTCGACAACGCGCTGGTGGTGAGTTGGACCAAGTCGTCCGAGATCGATCTGCCCGAGGTGGAGAACCTGAGCGCCGATCCTTTCTACGAACGGGATATCGGGTTGACCGTGCCAATGGCAAACGCAATGCAGGTCAGCCAGTACGTAAACAGATTCAACGTGCCCGCCGAGGCCGCCGCGCAGGTCGTGCACAAGAACAGGGGCAACGCTCTGAACAACCCGATTGCGCATCTCAGGAAAGCAGTGACGGTCGACGAGGCGATGGCTTCGAGGGTGCTGTCCTGGCCGCTCAGGGAACTGGACGTTCCACCACAGTCCGACGGCGTGTGTGCCATGCTCCTGGCATCGGAGGAGAAGGCGCATCTTTTCGGCAAGAGCCCGGCCTGGATCAAAGGCGTTGGCTGGGCCGCGGATACCTACTGGATCGGCGACCGCGAGTTGAGCGGGATTCCTTCGCTGGTATCGGCCGCACGCAGGGCCTATGGCATGGCAGGAATCACCGACCCCGTTGCTCAACTGGACGTCGCCGAACTCCACGATATCACCTCCTATCATGAGCTGATGGAATATGAAGCCCTGGGCTTCTGCGGACCCGGCGAGGGCGCCACGCTGGTGAAGAAGGGCATCACAGGCATGAACGGGACTCTGCCGGTGAATCCATCGGGCGGGGTGCTTTCCTCTAATCCCGTCTTCGCCTCCGGCCTGGCCAGGGCAGCCGAAGCGGCCTTGCAGGTCATGGGAAAGGCCGAGGGCAGACAGGTGCATGGGGTGAAGACGGCGCTGGCTCAGGCGGTCAGCGGGTTCGCCGGCCAGATCAGCAGTGTCTTCATTCTGGGAAAGGAGTGAGCGGTGAACAGAGTCGCTATCGCCGGAATTGGCCAGACCAAGTACCGGACCACCTACGCCGACCTGAACTACGTGGAGTTGGTGCAGCTTGCCGTGCAACGGGCCTTCGAGGACTGCAACCTGACCATGCGGGACATTGACGCCTTCGTCTTCTCCATGGCGCCGGATGCTATGATAGGCATATCTCATCCCGAGCGGCTGTGCACCGATATCGTGGGCGCCCGGGGCAAGCCCTTCATGAGGGTCAACACCGGAGGCAGCACGGGTATTGTGGCGGCCATGACCGGTTTCTATCACATCGCGTCTGGCCTTTTCGACACCGTGTTGGTGGCCGGAGCCGAAAGGACCGACGAGTCCGGAGACGTCCAGATCATCCTCAACAAGATATGGGACCCTTTGTACGAAAGACACCTGCCACTGAACACCATCAGCATGCTCGCCATGTCTGCCGGTCGCTACATGCACAAGTATGGCGCCACCGAGGAGCACATGGCCATAGTGTCGGCGAAGAGCCATCGTGACGCGCTGGACAATCCGTACGCGCACGTGCAGAAAGCGGTCTCCGTGGAGGACGTGCTGAAGTCCAACTACTTGTGCTGGCCGATCAAGCTCCTGGACGCCTGCCCCTCTTCCAGCGGCGCCTGCGCCATGATTCTCTGCTCCGAAGAGAAAGCGAAGTCCGCTACCCGAACCCCGGCGTGGATCAAAGGAGTCGGGCACCGCCTGGAGACCTACTGGCTGGGCGACCGCATGGGCGAATCCGCCATCTACGACCACGCCGATGCCCATGCCCTGTCGCTGGCCATCCAGGATGCCTATCGCATGTCGGGAGTCCGCGACCCGCTGAAGGAGATCGACGTGGCCGAGCTCTACTCGGCTTTCAGCAATGTTGAAATGCACGCAGTCGAGGCGGCGGGCTTCTGCCAGAAGGGCGAGGCGCCGAAGCTGTACGAAAAGGGGTTCTTCACGCGGAACAGCGAGCTGCCGGTCAACCCCTCGGGCGGGACGCTCTGCTCCAATCCGATTGCGGTCACGGCAATGGTACGCGTGGCCGAGGCGGCCCTCCAGGTGCAAGGCAAGGCCGGAGCCCACCAGGTCGAAGGCGCCCGGAGAGCGCTGGCTACCGGCTGCGGCGGCGACCACGAGTGCTTTGGGGCGATGATCGTTGACAAGGACAAGTAATGTAGGAGCGCACCATATGGACGAGAAAATCACTTCCCTGACGCAGAGGTGGGACATCACCTATACCCACGCCACCGGCGAGACGGCGGGACGGTTCTTCTCCGAGCTACGCAATCGAAAGGTCTTCGGCAGAAGGTGTCCCTCCTGCAAACGCGTGCTGGCGCCGCCTAGAACGTTCTGCGACCGGTGCTACGTGGCCACAACGGACTGGGTTGAGGTCAGACAAGAGGGCGTCATCGAGGCGTTCACATCGGTCTACCGCGCCTTCAAGAGCTACCCGGAGCCGCCCTATGCGCTGGCCTACGTGAAGCTGGACGGCGCCGACACGGCCATGCTGAATTTCGTCAAGGGTGTAGACCTGTCCGATCCCAAGGCTGCGGCAGAGAAGCTCAAGATAGGCACCCGGGTGAAACTGGTATTCAAAGACCACCCCGAAGGCAGGGTGACTGACTTCTGGTACGTGCTGGTGTAGGCTACGCCTGCGTGTTGTACCACAAGCTGTGTGTCCGAATCTGGACCCGCTCCTGTTCCAGCTTCAGCTAGGTGTCAGGTGGGATGGGCTCTGCAATGTGTGAACAGCTTCCAGAAAGTTGCATCAGGTGACAAACATGAATGCAAGTGCCGACGGCGACCATGTGACCCGCGATAGAGCTATTCGCCTTTTCAAGTTTCTCCGAGAACTGGCCCTTCTCAAGACCAAGATCATTAGAGACCTTTCTGAATACGAGAAGGTAGTCTGGTTTTATGACGTTCCCCAGTACAAAGGCTGCGTTTCCGTCCTAGGTCCAGAATCAGACAAACTGCAGGATACCGCGTGGCTTGAGATTAAACACTCGACGGAACCCAAGAGGCCTGCAGTTCCGCTTTTCTGCGCACGATGGCTTGAAGAGGCTGATGATGAAAACCCAGATGCGGAGCCACGGCTACGGGACGAGATAATCACACAAGGACAGACGGAACGAATTTCCGACGACCCTGAGGTACTGGGAGAATGGGAGCGCTGGAAACAGAATAGCTGGCTTCCCTGGGCCGTGGCTCATATAGACTGGAAGGCAGCCGACGAAGTATACTTCCGGCTCTTTTCCATTTACCAGCAACTTAAGAAATTGGGCGAGCAATATGAACTTCTCATTGGCCTTGGCCTCCTGACTTGGGAGACTCCAAATAACCAGGTCATAAGGCGACACATCATCGTGGGAGACGCCAACCTCTTGTTTGATGCCGACAGAGGCAGGTTTGAGTTGCAGCCTGCTCCCGAAGGCGTAAAGCTACA
>JAUSJJ010000274.1 GCA_030647705.1 Dehalococcoidia bacterium | reverse complement strand
GGCATCCAACCCTCTTGCCTTTTCCTCATCGCTCGCCATCGCCGTCAGCATTATTATCGGCACCTGGGAGAAGCTGCGCATGCGCTGGCAGACGGCATAGCCGTCAATGCCCGGCAACATGATGTCCAGCACTACCAGGTCCGATGGCTGTTGTTCAAACGCAGCCACGGCGGCCTCGCCGCTATCGGCGGCAATCACCCGGTATCCCTCCCTCTCCAGTGTGCGTTGTACTAGGAGGAGGACCTGCACGTCGTCATCTACAACCAATATGCATGGCTTCGGTTTTGGCATACGGTCATTCCTTGCCGCGTAAAACGCGGCTGAACGACGGGCCTATTCAGGCTCATCGCTTCAGCATGATGGTTAGCTCCTCGCTGTGACTGTGTTGAAGGCAGGCAGAAGACCTGCAACCAGAGCTACGATGACAAAAAGGGGAAAGACCTTAGAGACCGCCTGTTCATCGCCGACCTCCTCGGTGTTAATTGGACCTGCTTCTAGGGTGACCCAGCCCATCCTCCTTATCCTCCCCCCGCCTTCTATCAGCAGTTTCTGAAGCATTGCCGAGCATTTTGCTGAGCGCCGAAGATTTCCGTAGGTGCGGGACCCTAGAACCAGCACGTCTCATTTTTGCCCTGATCCGCGCTATCAGTTCCCGTGTCATGAAAGGCTTGGTGATGTAGTCGTCCGCGCCCCCAATAAGCGCTTTTGCCTTGTTCTCAATGTCTCCCCTTGCCGTCAGCATGAGGACGGGGACATCGGAGATCTCCCGAACTCTCTCGAGAACTTGAAAGCCATCGATGCCGGGCATCATTATGTCCAACAAGATTAGGTCCGGCTTGCACTTTGAAAACAACTCCAGCGCTCCGTCGCCATTGCTTGCTGTATCGACATCATATCCTTCGAGAACAAGGATCTGGTGAATCATAGCCAGCATTTCTGGCTCGTCGTCCACCACCATGATACGCGGATTTCTCTCCATTTTGACGCCCCTACTTGAAGTGATTCTCGAAAGCCCTAGGAGTGTGTCCGACTAACTCGTCCTGAACCGTTCATTATCGTCTGTGCCATGGATCACCCGCCGGGGGAGCACCCGGAAGTGCCTGTATTTGCCCGGCAATGCCTCCCCGAGCCGTCCTCGGAGTGCGTTCCCGGCCTATGCCGCTGACGATTGACTCAAGAAGTCCTGTCCGACTAATCCGACGGCACCTGCTCGGAATAGCTTGAGCAGATTGTGTCCGGTGCAGATAAATTGCCACTCACCCCGTACTTTCTCCTTACCTCTGAGCAGGAACTGTCGGAATCCTCGTGCCTGTTTGATCTGGCCGAAAACCGGCTCGGGTAGCTCCTTCCTTAGCCCATAGCGCTTCCGTCCCTGCTTCGTCCTCAGCTTGCGCCGCATCCTGTCTACCATCGACAGACCCTTCGGTATCCGGCCTCGGGGTGCTGCCGGCATCTTGTACGTGTGGTGCATCCTATCAGGGGGCATGTAGACATCTATCCCATCGGCGGTGAGGTCCTTCACCGCGTCGCTGGAGAAGTACCCGGCATCGGCTGACATCTGCCGAGGTAGCTCACCCGTATTCGCCTTCACCTGCTTCATCATCGGCACTGCCTGTTCTCTATCCGAGGGCTGGTCCGTGATCTCGGCTGCCACGATCACCTGGTTGGCGCTGTCCACTGCCGCCTGGGCATTGTAGGCCTGTTCGAAGTGCTTGCCCCCGGGAGCAGGCATGATGCGGGACTCAGGGTCGGTGAAGTTCCGCTGTGCCTTGTCTTCAGGCGCCCCGGTCGCCTTCCCACCTTTGCCTTGCGTTTGCTCATCTGCTGCCCTTGCCTCGGCCTCAAGGGCAGCCCTGGCCTCTCTTATCTTCTTCAGCCGGCTCTCCCGGAAGGCCATTTCCTTAGGTAACTCGTCGCCTCTCTTGTTCCTACCATACCTCTGGTCCTCTTCTTCATCCACAGCTTCGGCTTTCTTGAGCAGGTCTTGTATTTCCGCCTCCAACCGCGCCTCTTCCTCCTTCATCCTCTTGTAGCTCATGGCCTTATGTTTGGAGGCGTTGGCCTTTATCTTCGTCCCATCAATAGACACGTGACCCAGCTTGACCAGCCCTGCCTTCTGGCACAGCTTCACCATTTGCAGGAACAGTGCCGCCAGGGCCTTAAGATGGTCCTTGCGAAAATCGGAGATGGTGCGAAAGTCAGGGGTGTTGTTGGCCGAAAGAACGCGGAAGCCGATATCCTCCTCAAGACGCTTTTCTATCTTACGGGAGGAGGGTATCCCGATGCAGTAGGCATACAGCAGCACCTTCACCATCATCGCTGGATGGTAGGGCGGATAGCCCCGCTCCTCTCTTGCGTAGCGCTCCATTATGGCTGAAAGGTCCAGATGATCCACCACGTCTGACACGAAGTAGGCCAGGTGCCCTTGGGCAACCAGTCGTGAAGCGACGCCGGCATCAAGAAGATCTGTTCTGGCTCATAGGGGCGGAAGCTCTTGCTCACACATGCCCTCCTCAATCAGCTTTGCCCCAATTATACCTCTCGTAGCTGGCCAAAGCTATTACTCAGACAGGCTCCTAGTGGCTGACAGTTTGTCACCCCTAATCCATCGCCGCACCGTAACCCGATCGACCATACAATAGTCAGCAATGTCCTTGACAGTAAGCCATTTCTTTGAATGTCGCAATTGTTTCACCTGAACCAGTGCAGTCTAACACACACCAACTAAAGAATGACTAAGAATTCGTGGGGAGAACTAAAAATTTTCTAAAGCATACCAAGGGAAACTCTCCCTCAGCTTGGCCCTGACCCGGGCGCAAAGCGCAAGCGACTATCGAATGGCTTTCTAATGCAAGGCGCCACCTACCGCGGCCTTCGCCACTGAGGACTCTTCACATTTCGTTGTCAGCCATGATAATGGCAGAGATGCCTTGCCAAGCGGCGACTAAGAACCACCAGTGGAGAATAAATTCTGAATGAAGATTTGACCCCAAAAAAGGCGCTCCTGCTGAGAGCGCCCGCAGCTTCTGCATTGTGCTGGAGTGGTTAGACGTTAAACAGATAACCCACGCCGGCTACACTTTCAATGGCCCCATGGCCTTCACGATCGAGCCTGAGTTTGGTGCGCAGACGTCCGATGAAGACGTGCAAGTATTGCCTTTCATTCTGGTATTCCGGACCCCAGACCTTGTACAGGAGGTGAGAATGGGTGAGCACCTTCCCGACCTTAAGCACCATCTCTTGGAGGAGGTTAAACTCAGTCGGTGTCAATCTTATTTCCTTACCGGCCACGGTTACCCGCCTTCCGGCGAAGTCTATCTCAAGGCTGCCGCTCCTAAAGGCGTCGCAGGATGGCGTGGGGAAAGTAGCCTGGCGGCGGAGCACTGCTCTTACCGTGGCTAACAGCACCCCTACTGAAAAAGGCTTGGTCACATAGTCATCGGCGCCGGCATCCAACCCTCTTGCCTTTTCCTCATCGCTCGCCATCGCCGTCAGCATTATTATCGGCACCTGGGAGAAGCTGCGCATGCGCTGGCAGACGGCATAGCCGTCAATGCCCGGCAACATGATGTCCAGCACTACCAGGTC
>JAUSJJ010000264.1 GCA_030647705.1 Dehalococcoidia bacterium | reverse complement strand
CTCGTGTTTGGCTATTTGGTGGCGTAACAGACGGCTGAGGGAAGGGTATTTTGGAATAAAATGGCGTTCGTGGTGGATTGGTGGGGTGGAACGAAGTGGCTTAAATTCAACCCCATGGCTTTGCCCCATAACTGGGAGCGGAAGACGCCGATCATGTTTGCCGTGGAGTCTCGCCTCTGGGTCCGGGGGTTGCGCCACTTGGGGAGCGGCAAGGCGGATGAGTGGGGACTGGCAGCGCCGGCCAGCAGCAGGAAGGCGTAGGCGGCGACGATGAGGGCGGGGACAGTTTCGACGGCAGCCCGAGTGCGCACCTGGGCTTCGCCGACGCCCAGCAGCGTTTTCTCGTCACGGAAGTTCAGTTCGATCTCCCATCTCCAGAGATATGCCTGCAGCAACTGGCTGAGCGGCAGCTGCGGGTCGGTGCATATCAGATAGGCAGGGTCCCGGTACAAGAGCCTGGCCCCCTTGCGCGGGCGGTAGGCCAGAGGAGCTATCACCACCAGGCCTATATCGCGGCGCCCTGTGCCAGACCAGCGAACCGGAGCCACCGTTTTAACTTGAAATGAGTGAAGCTTGCCAGCGGCAAAGGCTTCGACGCGGGACCAGGGAATGGAGTCGTCTTGTCGGACCTGCTCCGGGGTGGGCAAAGGCGCGCCGAACCAACGGGGGCGGCCTCGTCGGCATCTGGGCGGATCGGCAGAAAATAGGCGGGCATCCTTGCGAACGCGCCCAATCAATATGGTATTGGGGGGAGCACAGCGGAACACCGCACGGTTGGTGAATCCGCCGTCAACCGGCATGATGAGGGGGCGATCCTTGCCACAGGCCTCCCCATCCAGGCGGTGACGCAGCGCTGCCAGGCGCCCAGCGCCGACGGCGCTGATCTTCGTACTCTGCTGCTGTCTCCGGTATTCTTCCCACGTCTCTATGGAGGCAGCCCTGCGCGGCCTGGGAACTGAAGGTGCGTGGACCAGGTCCAGGGGCACGCCCCGGGCCTGGCCTATTGGCGCCCCGATGCATCGGGGCACTGCCGCGGATATCTGCAGGAAGCGCTGGCCCCAGACGAAGTTAGCCGCAAACGGAGGCCCCAGCGGGTCGCGCCGCCAGCCAGTACCGTAAACCTTGCGCCCCCGCTTGTGGATCAACGTGTCATCCATCATTGCTACCAGCGGCTGGCCGGGCTCCAGACGCTCCAGCACCTCCCGAAGCGCCGGAGCAAATAGAGCCTCCCTGTCAAAGCGTTCCTGCTCAAAGAGGCGATAGGCAGCCGACCAGTCGCCGAACTGCTGAGCGCTGGCGCAGAGCATACCACTGATAGTGCGGCGTCCCAGCCCCACCAGCGCGCTCATGGCCAGCGTCCTGGCCCGTGCAAAAGTGCGCTCCTGGCCAAAAGCAGGGCGGGCCTGATCGAAGAGGCGATCGAACTGGGCGATCATCGCAGCCGTTTTTTTTCCGTTGTTGAAGCCGGAACCTTAAGCCGGTGGAGCAGCAGGTTAGCCTTGTCCTCAA
The DNA here is from genome assembly GCA_030647705.1 of Dehalococcoidia bacterium. Lineage (GTDB taxonomy): Bacteria > Chloroflexota > Dehalococcoidia > JAUSJJ01 > JAUSJJ01 > JAUSJJ01. The sequence goes on along the minus strand of JAUSJJ010000264.1, from coordinate 2,437 downwards.
TGGTCCATTCAACGATCTCACCCCGTTCGAATTCCATGGCCTGGGCCACGGCCGCAGGGAAGTTGATGTACCACTGTTCGCTGTCCTTGCGTTTGATCAGTTGCACCTTGGTGGGATAGCCCATGACGACCTCCTCTATATCTAGTCTATTAACTAGATTATACTACAGCAAAAAGCCGAGGGTTTCAAGCCCCCGGCTCATAAGTCGTCTAGTGAAAGGCCAAAGTCGAGGAAAGAGGCCCAGCCTGAAAGGCTGGGCCTCTTTTTGTTGGCCGCATGTAATGAATGGAACTTATCGTCGTATATTATCATCAGACTACGGGGTGACATGAGCCCGAAGGGGGTGCTAGGATGAGGAGGGCCAGATACTTGCTTCTGGTCGCCGTGTTCTCAGCGGCTGTGGGCACGCTGCTCGCGGCTTGTGCTGCGGTGCCTACGCCAGTCGATACTTCGATCGACGCCGAATCTGCAGTTGTACCCACTGCCACACGACTGCCTACCGCCTCTCCGACTGCGATCCCCACGGCCACGCTGGTACCTGCTGCTACCCAGCCGCCCACCGCGACCCTACCGCCTGCTGGCCCGCCCACTTACACATTGACGATGGGCGTGTCATCGACAGGGGGTGGCTCAACCTACCCGGACCCAGGGAGCACTTCAGGATATGCCGTGGGCAGCGTGGTCAAGATCGACGCAATGGATGCGACTGGCTACAGATTCGTGAACTGGACCGGTCCGGTAACGAACCCATTCAGCCACAACACCAATGTGACCATGACCGGCAACTTGACTGTTACCGCGAACTTCGAGCAAGTCGGGCAGGATGATGTGGCTATTGCGTTGGATAGGACAACTTGGGCTGTCGGCCGAAACAATCATTTCTGGGTAGCGATAAACACCTCTGTAGCTCCAGGCCAGAAGGTAGACAGCGTTGAGGCACACATTGACTTCGATCCAGCGTACGTACAGGTAGATGACGCCAGCTCGCTCATTGACGGAATCCAAATCCAACCCGGCCCATTTTTCTCCAATGTTTCTTTGAACACGGTTGACAATGCCAACGGACACATCGACTTTTCGGCGAGCGCAACCACGCCTCAGTCCTCGACGAGAGAAATGTTGATAGCGGGCATTTCATTCGGTGCCAAAGCTGACACGGGGCCATTGCCGACCGCGATCAGGATAAGCAAGACCCCTCCAAGGCGCAGCGCTATGCATTTCGACGAAGTCGTTTTGCACGGCCCGTCCTTTGACTGCCTGGCAACGATAGGCGGCAAGTATGGGTCTTACTACCTGACCATGGGGTTGTCCCCCGAGGGCGGAGGTACTACGAATCCGTCTTCACCAAGCGGCTTCGGCCCGGAATCTGCGGGCTCGGTAATTAGCGTTAGCGCCAGGCCGGCTGCCGGTTATACCTTTGCCAACTGGACAGGTCCGGTGGCAGATCCGAACAACCCGAACACTACTGTGACTTTGAACTCGAATGTGTCCGTCACCGCGAACTTCGTTCAGAGCGGCTAAACCCTGGCGGTGGCGGCGAAACCCATAACCACGGCGAATTGGACAGTACGAACGTCGGTGAGCACTTTCCAGGGGCAATCGGGGCGCCTGTGCAAGCCAGCGACACCGAGACGATCTCATCGGGGGGATCCTGGATGGGCCGACAATTCTCCGTGAACATTTACTCTAATCCACGCACTAATATTGCACATGTCGAAGCATTCCAATACTACGTTCGGTTCTATGACGTCCGATGCTATAATTAGGGTGCTCGTTAGGAAGGAGGTATTGCCCAATGACTCGAGGTAAAGCGATAGCCCTGGCGACAGGTATGTTTCTTATCGTGTTGGGAGTGACGCTTGCCGTTTTGCCTTCTCTAGGAAATGCGGAAACACCGGTGTCGGGCTCAAGTGCGCCCACTGCCACTCCGACTGCAACACCTAGACCAGAACCCACGGCCACGCCTGACAACGGCCTTCCAGCCTATAAGCTGCCGTCGGGGGGGAGCTTGACACCAGTAGACACGCTGCCTGCTGGCGCCATGTCAAGTGACGAGGTCATCGCGTTCGTCCTAACAGGCAGGTTTGGCCCAACCATTAGCGATTCTTTTAGCGCTTCCTTTCGTCAAGAATATCCCATGCGCGCGGCCAGTGCGCTGTACTCGGCAACCGCCAGTGTACGCGGAGCCGCCGCGGACAAGCAGCCTGTTTGGGTCGTGACAATCGATGGCTGGGGAGCGCCGCCGGCGTTTGAGCAACCCGGAACACAACATTACCGGGTAGACACCGTCCTTATAGTTGACGCCGTGACTGGCGACGATCTAGCGGGCTGGAGCCATGGCCAGATCCTGCCAAACTAGAGGGCTGAGACGGAGCGGGGTGACCTATGGCACGCGCTAAAATAGTAGTCCTGGCAATCGGGATGTTTCTTATCGCGG
>JAUSJJ010000253.1 GCA_030647705.1 Dehalococcoidia bacterium | reverse complement strand
TGCCTGAAGTCCGGCAATGCCGTCATCCTGCGCGGGGGCAAGGAGACGCTTCACTCCAACGCCGCTCTGGTGAAGGTGATCCAGGAGGCTATCGCTCAGGCCGGTGTGCCGGGTACCGCCGTACAATTCGTCGATTCCCCGGACCGCAACCTGGTCAATCAGATGCTGAGCATGCGTGACCATATCGACCTGATAATACCGCGCGGGGGCGCCGACCTGATCAGGTTCGTTGCGGAGAACGCTTGCATGCCGGTGGTGACCGGTGGCATCGGCGTATGTCATACTTATGTGGATGCCAGCGCGGATAAGGCCAAGGCGGTTGGCATCGTCTATAACGCCAAGGTGCAGCGGCCCACCGTGTGCAACGCACTGGATACCATTCTCGTGCACGCAGACGCTGCTTCCGGGTTCCTGCCTGCGGTTGCCGGGGAGCTGGGCAAGGCCGGCGTGGAACTGCATTGCGACAGGCGAGCACTGGAGATACTGAAATCCGTTTCCGCCTGTAAGCTCGTGCCGGCCACTGAGCAGGACTGGGGCAAGGAGTTCCTGGCGCTGGTCGCTGCGGTAAAGGTGGTGGACTCCCTGGATGAAGCGCTGGCCCACATCGAACGGTATGGCTCCGGACACTCGGAGGCCATTGTAACGGAGGACTATACCTCGGCGATGCGCTTCTCGAACGAGGTCGATGCTGCTGCTGTCTACGTCAACGCATCGACGCGGTTCACCGATGGCGGGCAGTTCGGCCTGGGAGCGGAGGTGGGCATCAGCACCCAGAAGATGCACGCCAGGGGGCCTATGGGACTCAGGGAGCTTACGTCCTACAAGTGGGTGGTGATGGGGAGCGGACAGGTCCGTCCATGAGGCAACAGGCTATTGTTCGTGATTGTTTCCCAGGGAGAAAGGTGAACACATTGGCTGAATATCGCTTTGAACGCGAGTGTCGCACACCGTACTCGGAGGTGTATGAGATCGTATCCGGTGACAACAAGATCGGACGCATCGACCTCCACTTCTCAGACTCAGTCGTCTGCGCCACTCTGTGCGTGGGAGAGGCCCTGACCAGCGACGACGTCAAAGAGCTGATAGATACCATTGACGAAGAGCTGGTGATGTCCGCTGAGGCGGGCAGGGAGGACTTCGTCATTACTGTGTACCAGGGCCGGGAGCTCGGCGTTTTCAGCGACCAGGATGCGGAAGAGGGCGAGGACACTGAGTGGTGAAAGTTCGGTCTACCGAGTGGCGCGTCAGGATGTGCGGAGGGGGCTTGGAGCGGGTTGGTTTGACGCTGTTTTGCCTGCCTTCTGAATGGACTCCATTCGCCTTGTGGCCAGGAGCAACATCGCGATGCCGAAAGCCACGGCGAACCACAGCGTGCACAGCCGGAAGATAAGCGTGGCGGCCCCGGCCAGCCCCCTGGATACCCCCAGGAGCAGTTGAGATAGCCCCGCAATGCCTCCCTCGGTTGCGCCCAGCCCGCCCGGCAGCATCAACAAGGCGCCTGCCAGACTCGAAACGGCGTTGATGAAGGTGATGCTGAGCAGCACCATCCAGCCGCCATCTACTCCCAATCCCAGCATCACCAGATACAATCCCAGGCACTCTCCAAACCAGGAAGCCAGGCTGAGCAACGTGGCCCAGGCCACGTTCCGTATGCCGGATAGGACATAGGCGCTTTCGTAGAAGTGCTCGATGGAACCCACCCACTTCGAAAGCAGGCGCGGTCTGGACAGCCACGAGAGCATCCGCAGCGCCAGCGGCCGGTACCTGGCCAGCGCTATCACCCCAACGGTCAGGGCCAGCGCTGCTGCTATCACTTGCCAGCCTGCGCCGAAGGCGATAAGCCCGCCCAGCGCCAGCAGTATCATCGCCAGGGTGTCGGTCACCCGCTCCGCGATGATCACTGGGGTCGAGCGGCCGATGGGGGTGCCATGGGACTGGTTCAGAAGATAGCATTTGAGCCATTCGCCGACCTTGCCCGGCGTAATGGCCATGGCCAGCCCGCTGCCGAAGATGTAGAAGCTGTCCCTCTTGCTGAGTCCGTTCACCCCGACCTTGCCCAGATAGAGGTGCCACTTGACGAACCTCAGAAAGTAGTTGGACAGCGAGAGCGCCAGGATGAGCGGCATGTATTGCCAGCGGAACCGGGAGAGCGCCTCGGCCACCGCACCGAAGTCCGAGTAGATGAGCAGCCCGAATACGACGACGATGCCCAGGGCCAGTGAGATGAGCATTCGGGTGCGGAGGTTCTTGCCCACGGCTTCACCTAGCCTGCTTGCCCGTAGCTGAGAAACAGCTTGCCCCACTCCGTGCGCAAGGCTTCCTTCACGCGCTTCAGGCCGATGCAGCGGTACCAGTACTGGTTATGGTACACGTTGGAAGCGAAGTAGCTCCAGGGGGCCAGTGGCGTGCGGAGCAGGAAGTTCTCCAGGGGCTTGAGCGGGCCCCAGTAGATGAGCTTCTGGCCGCGGCTGGCGAACGTGTTCTCTTTGGCCGAGAAGCGCCAGTTGACGCCGGAGATGTCGGCGCCGACCACTTCGATCTCGGCCGGATTGCCGCAGCCAAGCCCTTTCTCGTGGGCCAGGCGGATGAATTTCAGCGACAGTGGATCGAACCCCATCATCTTGGCCGCAATGGCGTCGATGGCCACCTGGTCGGCGCTGGCCATGATAACGTTCTTGACATGGGGCCTCATGGCGCGCGGGCCCGGACCGTCTCCGGCGAACGTCCCGTCCGTTACAGCTATGATGCCGGGATGGATTTCCTTTTGGATGGTGAGCAGGTCCACCAGTGTCTCGTGAATCACCGAATGGGTCCAGTGCCGCTGGAATCCCAGCAGGCCGCCGAAGGCGTTTTTCATGGCCCCGGTTACAGTTGTGAACACATGTGTCTTCATCGTCGGCAGGTGAACTATGCTCTTGCCCATCATGATATCCGGTATGCGTATGCCGTCCGGGTAGACCTTATCCAGCACCAGCATTGGGCTCTTGGGCTGATAGGTCACCCAGCGCACCGGCGGGTCTTCCAGGTGGACCGGGGACAGGCCGTGCTTGGCCAGCACGTGGCTGTGCCTGTTGTTCACCGAGCCTAAGTGGGCATCCACAACCACAGTGCCGTTATGGGCGGGGATCAGGTCTTTGTAACCATCCTGCTTCAGCGTCTGTATCACTCCATCGAGCTGCCAGGGGGCGGTGGAACAGGCAGGGTAGTAGTGCTGCCAGGAGATGTT
>JAUSJJ010000224.1 GCA_030647705.1 Dehalococcoidia bacterium | reverse complement strand
TTCCGCTGTGACGCCAATATCAGCATCCGGCCCGCCTGCACGACCAAGTTCTTGACCAAGGTGGAGGTCAAGAACATGAACAGCTTCAAGGCCGTATACCGCGCTCTGGAATATGAGGAGCAGCGGCAGCGGAAGGGGGTGGATGCGGGAGAACGGCTGGAGCAAGAGACGAGGGGATGGGTGGATGACAAGGGCATCACCGTCTCGCAACGCAGCAAAGAGCACGCCCATGACTACAGGTACTTCCCGGAGCCTGACCTGCCCCCTCTGGCGATCAGCCGGGAACGGGTCGAGCAGATCAGAAGCCGCCTGCCCGAGTTGCCCGAGGCCAAGCGCCAGAGACTTGTAGAACAGTACGGCCTGCCCGCTTATGACGCTGACCTGATTACCACCTCCAGGGCGATGGCCGACTACTTCGAGGCTGCAGTGTCAGCCGGCAAGGGCGCCGCGCCGGAGGGCTCGCGGGCGAAGGCGGTGAGCAACTGGCTGCTGGGGGAATTCTCCAGGCTGCTCAACGCCGAGGACATCGAGGTCCAGCAGGCGAAAGTCAGCCCTGCACAGCTTGCTGAGATGCTTGACGTGGTTGACCGGGGCACTCTCAGCATCACGATGGCCAAGAAAGTCTTCGAGGAGATGTTCCGCAGCGGCAAGCCCGCGTCTCAGGTGATAGGCGAGCAAGGACTCACCCAGATCAGCGAGAGCGGCGAACTGGAAGGCAAGATCGCCGAGGTACTCGCCGGCAATCCCAGAGCGGTCGCCGATTTCAAGGCAGGCAAGGAGACCGCTATCGGGTTCCTGATGGGCCAGGTAATGAAGGCCACCAAGGGGCGGGCCAATCCGGCGGTAGTGAGAGAGTTGCTCAAGAAGAAACTAGAGCAGTAACGGAGCAAGGAATGAAAGCTTATCTCAACATAGCCCAGATTGTGATCTCTATTGCTGTGCTCCTGGTGATATTGCTGCAAGTGAGGGGTGGGGGGCTCGGAGGTATCTTCGGCAGCCAGGAGGCCGTGTTCCGCACCAGGAGAGGCATCGAGAAGACGTTGTTTCGCTTCACCATAGTGATGGTCGTCGTCCTGGTGCTCGTCTCGATGCTCAGCGTTCGTCTGGCGTAGTCAGTTCCGGAGGAGGAGTGTCCCGTGAACCGGATGATCACTCTGACCACCGACTTCGGATTGCGCGATGGCTATGCGGGCGAGATGAAGGGGGTTATCCTGGGAATCAACCCGGATGCCGCCATCATCGACATTTCCCATGAAATAGAGCCCCAGAACGTGGGCCAGGCGGCCTTTGTGCTGGGAACGACCTCTCCCCATTTCCCACCAGGAACCGTTCATGTCGTGGTTGTGGACCCGGGCGTGGGTACCGAACGCAAGGCCATTCTCCTGGAAACGACGTCCGGCCTCTTCCTCGGCCCGGACAACGGGGTACTCAGCTACGTTATGGAAGCCAATCCGCAGTACCGGGCCATTGCTCTCACAAACTCGAAGTACTGGCGGAAGCCGGTCAGCCTCACTTTTCACGGGCGGGACATCTTCGCTCCGGTAGCCGCCCACCTCTCCAAAGGCGTCGCCCCCGGGGAACTCGGCGAGACTGTCACTTCGCTGGCTACACTCTACATCTGTCAGCCCGAGGAACAGGGCAGCGAGCTGGTCGGCGAGGTGGTCTATATCGATGGATTCGGCAATCTGGTGACGAACATAAGAGAGAGCGACCTCCCGCAGCAGCATGAGGCAGTGGAGTTTGAAGTGGGTGGCCGCGTGATCCGGGGCTTGAGCCGCTCCTATGCAGAGGGTGGCGAGCTGCTGGCCATCCCAGGCAGCAGCGATCGCATGGAGATTGCCGCCCGTAATGGGAGCGCTGCCTCGCGCCTGGGAGCTAGGATAGGCCAGAAGGTGTTACTCAGGAAACTCAATCCGGACGTGAACCATGCCTGAGAGAGGCCAGAAGGTCTTCTAGCCTGGCAAGCTGCCGGGCACGGGACTTATCTGGGCAGCCTGAGAACGGCCCTGAGGCAGGTGGCGTCTGGACTGAGAAAGCGGCCCGGGACGTGCAGAGATGCGTATCGTATTCATGGGGAGCCCGGAATTCGGCGTGCCCGCCCTGGAGCGGCTGGCCGGCAGCAAGCACCAGGTGGCGGCGGTCTATACGCAGCCTGACAGGCCGGCGGGTCGGGGCAGGCGACCTGAGGCTCCGCCGGTGAAGAGCGCTGCCCTGCGGTTGGGCCTTCCGGTGCGGCAACCACCCCATCTCCGTGAACCCTCCGAGGTGGCCAGGCTGAAAGAACTGGCTCCTGACCTTATTGTGGTGGCCGCATTCGGCCAGATGCTTCCTGAAAGCGTCCTCGGCATTCCCGACCTCGGCTGCCTCAACATCCATCCCTCCCTGTTGCCCAGACACCGGGGCGCTGCGCCCGTCGCCTACGCCGTTCTCGCTGGTGACAACGAGACCGGCGTGAGTATAATGTTGATGGATGCCGGCATGGACACCGGCCCCGTGGTAGCCCAGGAGAGAATCCCGATCGAACCCGAGGACACCACAGGATCGCTCACCGACAAGCTGTCGCGGAGAGGGGCGCTGCTGCTCCTGAAAGTCCTGCCCGCGTGGGCCAGGCGTGAGCTAACCCCCCAGCCACAAGACAGCGCTCTGGCGACCTACTCGCAGCCGCTGCGTAAAGAAGATGGCGCGATAGACTGGGGACTGCCTGCAGTGACGCTTTGGCGCCGTGTTCGCGCTTTTCAACCCTGGCCCGGCTGCTACACGCAGTGGCAGGGCAAAGTCGTCAAGATAATCAAGGCTTTCCCCATTGATGGGGATGATGGCGCTCCCGGCACGGTGCGCGCCATGCCCTTCTCCAAGAAGATGGGGACGATGGATTCGAGTGTTGGCGTGCAGACCGGACAAGGCTTGCTGGCTCTGGTCGAGCTTCAGATAGAAGGCAAGAAGCCGATGCGCATCTCGGAGTTCGTTCGCGGGCAACGCGGCTTCATTGGCAGCCGGCTTTCCAGCTAGCGTTTTGAATTCAGCGGCAGTAGTCCACAGGAGGTGAAACAGGATGACCGAATACGGATACGCAGGCAAGATACTGTGGATAGACCTGTCTTCCGGCAAAGTAGCCACCTCTCCAACCAAGGAATACGCCGAAAGGTTCGTGGGAGGCCGAGGCGTCGCAGCCAAGATCTACTGGGACAAGGCCAAGCCTGGAATGAAGGCCTCCGACCCGGAGAACCCGCTTATCTTTGTGAGCGGGCCGACTGCCGGCTTCACCGGAATCGCGGGGTCTCGCTGGCAGATATGCGGCAAGTCTGCTGCGGATGACCCGGACTACTTCTCCTGGTGCAATCTGGGTGGTAGCTGGGGGCTGCAACTCAAGCTCGCCGGCTACGACGGGTTGGTGGTCAGGGGCAAGGCGGAGCGGCCCGTGTACCTGCTGATACAGGACGACAAGGTAGAGATCAAGGACGCCTCGCACATTTGGGGCAAGACCACATTTGAAGCGAGAGACATGTTGAAGGGAGAGCTGGGGAACACGGCCAGAGTGGTGACCATCGGCCCGGCGGGGGAGAACCTGGTGTCGTTCGCCAGCATCCTGGCCGACGAGGACGCCAGCGGTGCGGGCGGGCTGGCCGCGGTGATGGGGCATAAGAGGCTCAAGGCGGTTGCGGTCAGAGGCACCGGCAAGGTTACTGCGGCAGACCCGGATAGGCTGCGGGAAGTCGCCAAGTACATCCGTGAGCTGGTCAAGACCACGCCGCACTGGATACCTCAGACGCTTACTGTGCAACCGGCCAAGAGGCAGGCCTGCTGGGGCTGCAGCTTCGGATGCGACCGCAAGGTGTACCAGGCGTCCGACGGCATAAAAGGGAAGTTCTTCTGCCAGGCCGGCCTGTTTTACATCATGAGAGCCGATAAGTTCTACGGACAGCACAACGAGGTGCCCTTCTGGGCGACCAAGCTCTGTGATGAGTACGGCCTTAATATCAGCGCGGTCGAAGTGGTTATCTTCTGGCTTTCGCGATGTCACAAGGCGGGGGTGCTCACCGACGAGAACACGGGCATTCCGCTTTCCAAGATGGGGAGCCGGGAGTTCATCGATTCGCTGGTAAAGAAAACGGCTTTGCGGCAGGGCTTCGGGGATATCCTGGCCCGGGGAACGTTGAAGGCGGCGCAGGCGGTCGGCCAGGGCGGCATGGCGCAACTTGGGGAGTACCTGTTCAAACAGGGCGAAAAGGGCCCGTACGAGCCCCGTAGGATACCCACCAACGCCCTCATCTACGCCATGGAGCCCAGGATGCCCATCATGCAGCTTCACGAGATCATGGACCCGCTATACAAGTGGCTGCTCTGGTACAACAAGACGCCGAACGGCTTTATATCCACCGACTCCTTCCACGCCATCGCCAGGCG
>JAUSJJ010000217.1 GCA_030647705.1 Dehalococcoidia bacterium | reverse complement strand
TTATGAGGACAAACCAGAAGCCAGGATTGCGGACTACTGCCTTGAGCAGGCCCGACGGTCTTCGCTCCGCAGCGTCGGCAAGTCGCGTCATGGAGATGCAGGCGCCTCACGGCACTTCATCGAGGGTAATCCAGCCTTCTTTCAGGGCCCGAACCACGGCCTCCGTGCGCGAGCTGACCTTCAGCTTGTTGAAGATGTGCCCGATGTGGCCCTGCACGGTGCGCATGCTGAGGCAGAGTTCCTTGGCGATATCCTGGTTGCTCAGGCCTCTTGCCGCCAGCCTCAGCACCTCCATCTCCCTTTGGCTGAGCAGGCCCACGTCCTCTCGCTCTTTGTGCCCGGCCATGCCGGACACGAAGCGGTTCAGCACCTTGCGGGCGATGGCAGGGTGCAGTACCGACTCACCCGCGTGCACGGCCCGCACCGCATCAACCAGTTAGCGCCCCCGAATGCTTTTCAGAAGAAACCCGGCGGCGCCGGCTTCCAGCAGGCTGAAGATGAACTGGTCATCGTCATAAGCGGTGAGTATAAGCACGGCAACTTTCGGGGAGAGGCTCTTGATGCGCCGGGTAGCTTCGATGCCGTCCAGTTTTGGCATGGCGATGTCCACCACCGCCACATCAGGACGGGCGCTGGCAGCCAGCCTGACCGACTCCTCTCCGTCCCCGGCTTCTCCCACCACCACAAGGTCCGGTTCCTGTTCCAGAATGCGCCGGGTGCCTTCCCTCACCACAGCGTGGTCGTCCGCGATGAGCACCTTGATCTTGTCCAAAGCCTACACCCCTCAATCTCCGGCCCCATTAAATCACATTCTACCGGCTACGTACCGGGCGCAATTGACGCACTATCTAGGCATTACTACCCATGAATCGTCGTGTAACCACGCACAAATGCCTATACAACGCTGCAACTATCTGCGTTTCCCCATTGTCTGAATAAAGCATTCTGGCGGAAGTCATCGGAGCGGCGGAGTAATACAGTTGTCCTGGAGGTAAGAAGCAGGCGATACGGCTGAAATTCCCTTCGGCTTAGCTCCACGTCTCGGCTCTTGCCTCCATCAGCTCCGTCGCCCATGGCCTCGATAGCGCCGCGACGAGCCGGAACGGAGGTGTGCGCAATGGAGTGGCAGGTCGTCGTAGCCATAGTGCTGGCCGTACCGGTGATACTCTTTCCGGTCGCCTTCGTATGGTATCTCAACATCGGCGGCATTTACGCAGCAATGCAGAAAGTACGCAGGAAACGCGCCGCCCGCCGCGATGAGATGGGACTCAACTCCCGAAGGTTCCCGCCAGACCAGACGCATATCGTCTAAGGCAGATAAGCACAGGCGCCCTCCGGGAGGAAGACGTCAGCACCACGACTGGTCGGCGGTGCAGGGGGAGGCCGCCCGAATGAAGTCCCGCAACGGACTGCTCAGCCGCGTGCGTGCAGGGTGCGGCCCGCCGGCCATCGTCAGTTCGCGACCTTCACGATGCCCAGCAGCTCGAAGCCCCGCAGCACCATGCTCACCGCAATGGCGGCCAACAACAGGCTGAACACCTTTGACACCGCCTTGAGACCACCCAACCCGAGGAACTTGGCGAGGAAGCCGCTGGCCAGCAGGCTGACCCAGACTATTGCCATGTTCACGATAAACGAGAACAGTACCATGGGCAGGCTGTACTGAGTGGCCAGCAGCAGCAAGGTAGTGATCGTTGCCGGACCCACCGTCAGGGGCGTGCCGATGGGCACCACGGCCACCATTTCCTCTTTCACCATCTCAACCATCTGGCCGGTGACCATGTACCTGATCGAGAGCACCAGCAGGACGAGCCCGCCGGCTATGGCGAAAGACCCCACCGAAATGCCGAGTATTCCGAGGACAAACTGCCCGAAGAAGAGAAAAGCGAGCCCGACGGCCGTGGCTGTCACCGTGGCCAGGTTGATCATCCTGAGACGCTCATGGGGAGACATCCCCTGGGTCATGGCGACGACGAAGGGCACGTTCCCGAACGCGTCAATGACGATGAAAAGCGGTATGAAGGTTAGTAGGAAGGACGACCACGGACTGCTCACACCCTGATAATAGAGTCTGAGCCAAGTATTGTCAATGGAATGGAACGCCCCAAATGCGCTGCCTACGGGGAACTGCCCCGGACGCCGGGGGCCGATGGATGACGCCTAGCCGACGCCCATCAGCGTCAGATACCACCCTGTAAGCCGGTCCCCCCAGAGAAGGGCGATGGCGCCGCCCAGAGCCAAAAACGGCCCGAACGGTATGGTCTCCCTCCGCCCTTTCACTCGAAGCACTACCAGGAGAACGGCTACGAAACCGCCACTGACCCAGCAGATCAGCAGGGCGGCAGGAACGTTGGCGATCCCGATCGCCATGCCGACAAGCGCAGCCATCTTGATATCCCCCCCACCCATGCCACCCCTGGACAGCAAGGCTATGACCAGGAAAACCAGAAAGAGCACAGCCCCTCCCCCAAGCGAGGCGATCAACGAGCCCATAGCTCCGTTGCCGTATGGGAGCAAGCCCTCGAGACCGATAGGCGGCCTGAACGGTGCAACGATCACACTGGCGACAACGGCAGGATAGACCACATTGTTAGGGATAAGGCCCTGCTCCAGGTCGGTGACCGCCAGCAGCAGGAACAGAGAGATGTACACAGCGGCCACCAGCAGCCCGATGCCGAGGCCGTAGTTGATGTACAGGAATACGAAAAGGGCTCCCACCCCTACCTCGACCGCCAGAACACGGCGGGGGATCGCAGAGCCGCACTGACGGCAACGTCCCCGCAATGCGACATAGCTAAGTATCGGAATCAGGTCGACCGGAGTCAAGCCCCTGCCACAGCCTGGGCAGTGCGAGGGCGGTTTCAATATAGACAGCCCTTGCGGCAGGCGATCGATGCAAACATTGAGGAAGCTACCCACGCAGGCCCCGAGAGCAAAAACAAGTGCAGGGATCCACATCGGCTACGCCACCTCAAGACGCATCAGGCGGCGACAGGCA
>JAUSJJ010000201.1 GCA_030647705.1 Dehalococcoidia bacterium | reverse complement strand
GGAAACGATAGTCCTTGGGATGTTCCCTCCTGATATGTCAACTTTGGTGAGTGTCGTGCCACTTCTGCAGGCGGGCCAGCCCTTCCTGCAATCGGTCATCGGGAGTAGTCAACGAAAGCCGAATGTAGCCCTCGCCGCACTTGCCATACCCGATTCCCGGCGTCACGACTACGTTGGCCTCGTTCAGCAGCCGCGCCGTGTAGTCCACGGCGGTGTAGCCCTTGGGGATGCCCGCCCACAGGTACAGGCTGGCCTTGGGCGGCTTGATGCGCAGGCCCATCTCGGTCAGCACCTTCACCGCCAGATCGCGGCGTCTCCGATAGATGGCGTTATGCTCCGCGATGCACTCCTGGGGCCCCTGCAGCGCCTCGATGGCGGCAAGCTGAATGGCCTGCGGGATCCCTGAATCGATATTGGACTTCACCCTCATCAGGGCATTGATCATCTCAGCATTGCCCGCCACCCAGCCGATACGCCACCCTGTCATATTATAGCTCTTTGAGAACGAGTGAAATTCGATGCCCACATCTCTGGCCCCCGGGGCCTCCAGAAAACTCACTGGCTTGTAGCCGTCGTAGGCGACCTCAGTGTAGGCAGCATCATGGCAGACAGCGATGTCGTGTTTCTTGGCGAAGCGCACCACCTTCTCGAAGAACTCCAGACCTGCAACGGCGGACGTGGGGTTGTTGGGATAGTTAATCCACATCAGCTTGGCCTTATCCGCGACCTGCGCCGGAATCTTATCGAGCTCGGGCAAGAAGCCGTTTTCCTCCCGGAGGGGCATCCAGTAGGACTCTCCGCCGGCGAACATAGTTCCCGAAGAATAGACCGGGTAACCGGGATCGGGTACAAGCGCGGTATCGCCGGGATCGATGAAGCAGAGGGCGACGTGGCTGATGGCCTCCTTGGAGCCGATGGCAGGCAGCACTTCCTTGTCAGGGTCGAAGGTCAAACCGAAGCGCTTCCGGCACCACTCTGAAATGGCCTGGCGAAGCTTGGGCAGGCCCTCCGTCTCCGGGTAGCGATGGTTGGCCGGATCGTGCGCCGCCTGGCAGAGGCGTTCAACGATATGATGCGGAGTCGGTATATCCGGATCACCAATGCCGAAGCTGACCACGTCGATTCCCTTGGCTCTCTTCTCAGCAATGCGCTTGCTGATCTCCACAAACAGATAGGGCGGCAATTTGCTGATACGGTTGGCGGTTCGCATAGCTCTCCTTGATCCGTTATTGGCCAGATTCGCGCGACGGCCTACACCGGCCACTCGCCGGCAAACACCTGCGCCGCCGGCCCGGACAGCCTCACCTCCCCGACCCCATCCCACACCACCCCCAACCTGCCTCCGGGCAACGCCAGCTCGACCTTCCTGCCTACCAGCTTCTTCAGTTGTCCGGCCACCGCCACAGCGCAGGCCCCAGTGCCGCAGGCCAGCGTCTCACCGGCGCCCCGTTCCCACACCTTCACCTTCAGACGGCCCTTGTCCACCACATTGACGATCTCGAAGTTCGTCCGCTTGGGGAACATGGCATGCTTCTCTACCTGCGGCCCGATTACGGACAGGGGGAAATCGTCCACCGGCATGTCCAGAAAGCAGACGGCATGGGGATTGCCCATGGAAACGCAGGTTACCTTCAGCTCTCGGCCGGCCACCTGCAGCGGATAATCGATTACCATCTTTATGTCAACTTCATGTGCCGGCAAGCGGACGGGTATGTCAGCCGGGGCGAAACGAGGAGCGCCCATAGTCACCTCGACGCTGCGCACAACGCCCTCGTGTACACTGACCCATGCCTTCCTCTGACCGGCCTGCGTCTCAACGCTGATCTCGCGCCCGGCGAGCTCCGGGCGCCTGTCCGCGACATACTTGACCACGCAGCGCAGCCCGTTGCCGCACGCCTCCGACTCGGAGCCATCGGGGTTGAACATGCGCATCCGGAAATCGGCGGTCTGCGAAGGTACCACCAGCAACAAACCGTCGCCGCCGACGCCATGGCGACGGTCGCATATGGCTACCGCCAGCTTCGGCCAGTCTCTATCTGTTTTCGCGGGCTCCACGACTACGAAGTCGTTGCCAGCCCCTTGCATCTTGACGAACTTCATGCCATTACGCTCTGTTGAGCCCTGAGAAAGTCCCTCACCAACTCTAACGCTGGTTTCTCAACCTCTCCGCCGATGTCGAGCCATCGGATGCGCTCATCCTTCAGCCGGAACCAGGCGTACTGTTGGCGCGCAAAACGATGCGTCTCGTTTTTCACCTGCTGGATGGCGGTGGGCAAGTCTATCTTGCCCTTCAAAAACGTCCCTATCTGCTTGTAGCCCAGTCCGGACATCGCAGGGAGTTCCAGCCCGTACCCCCGTTTCACCAACCCCTCTACCTCCGCCACAAGCCCCTGCTCGACCATCCCGTCCACTCGCAGATCTATCCGCCGATACAGCTCCGCTCTGTCCGCAGTAAGCCCGATGACAAGCACATGGAACTGAGGCGGGGTCTTGCGCGCGAGTTCCGAGAACCGCTTGCCGGTGACCCGGTGGACCTCGATCGCCCTTACCACTCGGCGCACGTTCCTGGGGTCGATCTTCCTGGCGGCATCCGGGTCAACACGCTCCAACTCCCGGTGCAGGCTCTCCACCCCACGCGCTCCGGCTTCCGCCTCAAGCAGGCGTCTCAGCTCCGGCTGAGGCGTGACCACGGGCACCTGCCAGCCCTCGATCACCGACCACACATACTGCCCGCTGCCCCCGACCAGAAAGGCGATCTTGCCACGCGCCCCTATGCCTGCGAACGCTTCACCCACCATTCTGTGGTAGAGCGCCAGGCTGAACTCGCCGTCGGGGTCTACGATATCGTACAGGTGGTGCGAGATGGCGCCGCGTTCCGAGAGGCCGGGTTTGGCAGTTCCGATGGCCATGTGGCGGTACACCTGGCGGCTGTCCGCATTGACGATCTCGCCGCCAACAGCCGTCGCAAGCGCGAGGGCAAGGCCGCTCTTGCCCACCGCAGTCGGCCCAACGACCGCTATCACCGGGGGCATGTTATTTCTTAATCTGCGCTGACTGTTCGACAATGCTGATGAATTCATTCGCTTTCAGGCTGGCCCCTCCCACCAACGCCCCATCGATGTCCGGTTGAGACATGAACTCCACGATGTTGGCCGCCGTAACGCTGCCGCCGTACTGGATCCTCACCTCGTGAGCAAAACCCACGCCGTACAGATCGGCCAGCGTATTGCGGATGACCGCGATGGTGGCATTCGCCCCTGGCCCGGTGGACGCCTTGCCCGTGCCGATGGCCCAGATGGGCTCGTAGGCGATTATCAACGCATGCGGGGCAGGCATCACGCCTTTCAGGGCGCCCCTTACCTGCTTGGTTACAACCTCGGCGGTCTTACCGGCCTCGTTCTCGTCCGGCTTCTCCCCCACGCATACGATGGGCCTTAGCCCCATCTTGACAGCAGC
>JAUSJJ010000167.1 GCA_030647705.1 Dehalococcoidia bacterium | reverse complement strand
GACGAGCTTATTCGTCGCTAAACTCCTCAGAACGACAATCGAGCCCTGTTGGGAGAGGATGTGGCGTGAGGAGGCAGCAAAATCAGTGCGTCTCCAACCATTTCCTGACCAACGCCATTTCCTGTTCCACGGTCTCTACTTCACCATCGAGGCGTGCGCGCCTTAGTTCCTCCAACACCTGGCCCACTCCCTCCCCCTTCGGCACGCCCAGCTTGCCCAGGGCGTCACCGGTGAGCAGGGACTTGACATAACGCCACTCGTCCAGGTACTTGGTCAGTCGTTCCTTGACCAGACAATCATCAGACGCAAGCAAGCAAGCGCGGACTGCAATCATCGAGTAGCGCTGCAGCAGCGCATAAGCAGCGCTTGGCCGCATTTCCGGGTGCGCCAGACCCTGCAGGTCTCGCCTCAAAGCTTGTGTGTCCCGCAGCACCCGAGCGACTTCCCGCCGCAGTCTCAGCCTCGCAATCAGACTCTCCACGTCCGCCTGCGGCGGATAGGCCAGCAGAGCAAGATAGAGGCCCGTTGATGCCGAACCATTTCTCCGCGCGCTCTCGAACCTCTCCGTCAGCCAGCCATTGCCCGCCAGCCCAGGATGCACCTCTCTCAGCACGCCCAGATCGCCGGCGCGGCGCAGGGCCGTCTCCGGAGCCTCTTCCTTCAGTACCAACTCCAGCTCGTGGCGCAGCCGGTCGCCGCTCACCTGCCCCAACCAAGAGACGTCCCTTCGCAGCAGCTTCTCGGTCTCGGCTTCAAGCCGGAAGCCCAGGCGCTGCTCATAGCGAATGGCCCGGAAGATGCGGGTGGGATCGTCGATGAAGCTCTGCGGATGCAGTATCCTGACCAGCTTCTGGCGCAGATCTGCCTGGCCGCCGTGAGTATCGATGATGTCTCCGAAGTGCGTAGGAGTGACCTCGATGGCCATCGTATTGATGGTGAAGTCGCGGCGACGCAGGTCGTCGGCGATGGCGCCCGGTCTCACGTCCGGCAGCGTGCCCGGCTTCGAGTAGGTCTCCAGCCTGGCAGTCGCTAGATCAAGAGTCGTGCCATCACGACGGAGCTTGGCCGTGCCAAAGCGCTGGTGCCCTGTTATCTGCCAGCCCTTTGTCTCGGCGAGCGCGCGAGCCAGCGCCAGCGCATCCCCTTCGACAACGATATCGATATCGACAATCTGCCGGCCCAGGAGCAGGTCACGCACCACTCCACCCACCAGGTACACACGCAGCCCCTGCCCGGCGGCACGTTCCGCCACCTCCCTGATGGCGCCCAGTCGTTCCCCGGCGAACTGTTTCTCGATGAGAGAAGATAGTGAAGTCATACGCCCCTCGACAATATGCGCCATTATAACACGCGGAACTGGCCTCAGGTGAAGCGTTTTCGACCATGATGCCATGTTCAGGCGAAAACTAAGGGAGTTGCGGCCTCCAACTACGTAGACTTGCGGATACCACTGCCCGGGTGATTCGCGCAATACTGGGACTGAGCATGCTGTCTGAAGAGCCGCTGCGGCGACACAGGCGAACACCTGATTGAAACGGACGACCGGGACAGAGGGGAAAGCAACAGGCAGGTAGTCTGGCCGGAATTAATCACAAGACAGCGCTCGAAAGATGATCGTCTATGAAAGAGGGCTCCTTAATCTCGTCGTTTGCCGCATAACTGGAAGCGATAGCTGCCCGGCCGCGCCGCAATCCGGTGCTCCACTGGGCTGCCCTGATAGCCTCTCTGGTCTCTTTGGCCATGCTCACGGCATGGGTTTTCGGGGAAAAGGGAACGATACGCCCCGTCTGGGCCATGCTGGACATCGGGCTCGGTATTGGATTCGCCCTGGAATTCTTCACCAGGAGCGGGTTCCGCTGGGACCCGGGCAAATACGCTCTCTCTCGCTTCTTCGATTTTGTTGCTATGGTACCGGCCCTCGCAGTGGTGCAACATGGGCTTCCCTATGAGGAGGTGTGGCTGTGGGCTATCCTGGCAGCGCGCGCGGTCCGCGCTGCGGACCGGCTTCTGGGGGACGGATTCGTCCGGCGCAACACTATGGCCATGGCGGAAGGCTTCGAGGAAGAGATCACCGACCGGGTTGTCCTGCGCCTAATAGGCCGCGCCGAGGAGGGGCTGGAACACGGACGTCTGGCACACAAGGTGAGCGAAGCTCTCGCTCGCAACAGAGACCCCGTGTTACAGCGTATCCGGGCTGCGCACCCTAGAGACGGGATGAAGGCCAATCTGGCCCAATTCGTAGGATTGACCGCGTCGTTGGAGCGCGCGGAAGAGGGGACATACGACGCCATCGTAGAGATAATGGATAGCCCCGAGGTGGACCGCGCCATCCGGGACGCCGTCCGCTCCTCATTCGCCGGCGTGCGCCAGGAAATGGGGAAGAAGCACTGGAGCAAGCGCCTGGGGGTACGGCCCAGGGCCGGGTCAGGCGGCCCCGGAGCCTGGACTGACGTTCTCCTTCACCCGCCGCGCTACCTTGCGGCCCAAATCAACAGCGTCGGCTAGATCTTTGTCGCCCGGCGGGCCTTTGACCTCCAGCGCCGCAGCAACTTCGAAACGTGCGCCCTCGAGGACCGCCTTCGCCTGGGCGGCGGCGCCGCCTCCCCAGCCATACGAGCCGAAGAAGGCAGCCAGCTTGACGCGCGGCCGAAGCGCCTTGACCAGGGTAAGGGCGTTTGTCGCCACAGGGTGCAGCCCTCCCAGCACTGTGGGCGAGCCCAGGACGACCGCGCTGGCGTCTATCAGGTCGCTGGCGATGTGCGAGACGTCCGCAACCATCAAATCATAGGGAACAGCCTCGACACCCTCTGCAGAAATGGCCGAGGTCACCGTTTGCGCCAGTCGCTCGGTGCTGCCCCACATGGAAACGTAGGGGACGATCGCCTTGTTCGCCAGCGGGCCTCGCGCCCACTGCTGGTAGGCGGCTATGATGCGGGCCGGATTGGCATGCACCGGCCCGTGGGAGGGAGCGATGATCCTGGGATTGGCCGCTACGGTCTTGTCGATGCCGGATGCGACCATATTGACGAACGGCATCATAATCTCGGCATAATAGCGTCTGGCCTCAGGAATGACGATATCCCCGACCTCATCGGCGAGGAGCCGGTCTGACGCAATATGCGAGCCAAAGAAATCGCACGAAAACAGGACCCTGTCCTCGACGGCAAAGGTAAACATGGTCTCCGGCCAGTGCAACCACGGCGCATCTATGAAACGAAGGGTCTTGCCGCCCAGGTCCAGTGTGTCTCCCTCCTTAACCACCAGACGCCGCGACTCCGGGACGCGGTAGAAGACCTCAGCCATCTCGGCGCCCTTTTTGGTCGTCACCAGCATTGCTTTCGGAGCGGCCGCCAATACCAGCGGTATTGAACTCCCGTGGTCGGGCTCGGCGTGGTTCATCACCAGATAGTCTATGCTGTCAACCGAAGTCACGGCCGCTATGCGTCCAAACAGTTCCTGCTCGAAACTGCGATGCACGGTGTCGATCAATGCTGTCTTCTGCTTGCCTTTGACAAGATAGGCGTTGAAAGAGGTGCCATGAGGCAGCGGGATCAGCGCGTCGAACATCCGGCGCTGGAAATCTTCTACCCCCACCCAGGTAATACCGGGAGCGATCTCGATTGTTTTCATGGTCATTGTCATTGTTGGTCGCCTCCTCTCTCATCCCTCACGTCGCGCCAGTCCGCAGCGCCTTCCGTGCACCTGCGGACGCCTGCCGGCCACGGCTCAAAAGCCGAGCACGCATCCAGGCGCCCTGATGATCATCATGGGAACGCAGGTTGAACGCAGCACCTTGTCAGCCACGCTCCCATACGTCCACCGGCTGGGCCCTGAGCGGCCGTGGCTGGCCATGACGATGAGGTCTACCTCGTTCTCGGCAGCAAAGCTCACGATGCCCTCGGCGGCGTTGCCCAGGCGGGACTCCGTCCTCACATCCAGGCCGGCGTCTTTCAACCGTTTCTCAACGTCTCCCAGGTAGAGGCTGCACTGCTGGTGGGCATACTCCGTGACCCGCTTGGCATGTTCTTCCCAGCTCAAGGGCATGCTGGCGGGGTAGTCAGCCAGAACGCTCAGAGGCTCGCACACGCGAAGCAGTATGATTTCCTTGGTGCGGCAACCCTGTGCCAGCTTCTCGACGTGAGGAAGGACGCACTCAGCCAG
This sequence comes from Dehalococcoidia bacterium, assembly GCA_030647705.1. GTDB lineage: Bacteria > Chloroflexota > Dehalococcoidia > JAUSJJ01 > JAUSJJ01 > JAUSJJ01. The sequence goes on along the minus strand of JAUSJJ010000167.1, from coordinate 231 downwards.
TTCGGACCCATCCAACGGGACAAGGATCTTCTGGTACATTTGGTCTTCTTCTCCTCAACAAGAAATGGTGTGAGGCACTTTCGTTCGGTGCAGTTGACCTCATCATACAACCCGCATACCGGGTTTGGCAAGGGTTCCCCGTGCACTCAGATTCATGATTCGTACCCACGGCTGAAGCCGTGGGCATGGCATCGCAGTCCGCCACAGGCGGATGCCCCAGGCTTCAGCCTG
>JAUSJJ010000161.1 GCA_030647705.1 Dehalococcoidia bacterium | reverse complement strand
GACGAGGAGTGGCAGAGCTTCCGCCGGGTCATGGGCGATTCGGAGTGGTCTGGCCAGCAGAGGTTCGCCACTCTCCAGGGCAGGAAAGAGAACGAGGATGAGCTTGAGGCGTTGATAAGCGCCTGGAGCGTTGATCATACTGCAGAAGATCTCATGGCGGCTCTCCAGTGCGGAGGCGTCTCCGCCGGGCTCGTAGCCAGCGGGGAGGACCTTCACAGTGACGTGCAATTGAAGCACAGGCAACATTTCTGGATGCTCGACCATCCGGTGGCGGGAACCCATGCTCACGATGCGCCTGCGTCCAGGTTGACCCTGACGCCGGCTCAGCCGCGAACGCCCGCCCCTCGTCTGGGGGAGCATACAGAGTACGTTTGCCGTGATCTGCTGGGAATCGACGCCGCCGAGTTGGCCAAGCTGTCCCAGGATGGGGTCTTCGAATAGGGGGTCGATATGCATTTTGCCTTCACCACAGAAGAGGACGCCTTTCGACGGGAAATCCAGGAGTTTGCCCGTGCGGAGCTGCCTCAGGGTTGGGTGGGGCCTACGTACAATGACGAGGAGTGGGGAGATGAGGAGTTCTGGACCCTCGGAGAGAAGATGGCGGTCAAAGTGGGGAAGAAGGGGTGGCTGTCACTGACATGGCCTAGGGAGTACGGAGGCCAGTCCCGCTCTCCGGTGGAGCACGCCATTTTCAAAGAAGAGATGTCGTACAACCGGGTACCGGGGATCGACGTTGTCGGCGGTGGGATCGTCGCTCCCACGCTGCTGGCTTTCGGTACGGATGAGCAGAAGAGGCGGCGCCTGCCCGGCATCGCGCGCGGCGACCAATTCTGGTGTCAGGGGTTCAGCGAGCCCGAGGCCGGCTCCGATCTTGCTGCTCTGAAGACCCAGGCCGTGGAGCGCGACGATTGCTTCGTGGTCAACGGCCAGAAGGTGTGGACCAGTGGGGCGCACAAGTCCCAGTGGATGATGCTGCTGGTCAGGACGGACCCGGACGCCCCCAAGCACAGGGGCATCAGCGTCCTGCTGGTTGACATGAAGACCCCGGGCATTTCCATCCGCCCTCTGATCAACATCATCGGAGGGCACGCCTTCAATGAGGTATTCCTCGACAACGTGCGCGTCCCCAGGGAGAATCTGGTCTCGGAGAAGAACCAGGGCTGGCGGGTGGTGACCTCGGCCCTGAATTTCGAGAGATCGGGCATCGAGCGCGTGGGGTATTCCCGTCGCGCTCTGGCTGACATTGCGGCGCTGGTCCGTGGGGTGGGGCCAACCGGCGGGTTATCGCCGGAAGCCCAGTCGGTTCGACGCAGGCTGGTAGACATGGAGATCGAATGCGAGGTAGCCCGTTTGTTCTCTTACAGGGTGGCCTGGATGGAGAGCAAAGGGATAACTCCTGAGTGTGAGGCTGCCATGTCCAAGCTCCTGGGCAGCGAGCTAATGCAGCACGTGGCCCAGACAGGAATGCAGGCGCTCGGCCTCTACGGCCAACTGGCCAAAGGCTCCATATGGGCGTATCTGGAAGGCAGCATCGAGCACCTCTACCTGAGCAGCCTGGGACGTACCATCGGCGCAGGCACGTCCGAGATACAGCGGAACCAGGTCGCCATCCGGGGACTGGGGCTGCCGCGCGGTTAGATTCGCCTGACACTGAAAGAAACAAGGGACGTGTTGTTGAGGTTGTGGCGGGATGAAGCCTGCTCAGAAGACTGACTGCGATCAGCCCAATGCAATAGAAATTGAAGGGCTTTCGTTCGCCTTCGGCAAGACCGTCGCCCTTCGTTCGCTGAGCCTGGCGGTGCCCCGAGGCATAACGTTTGGCCTTCTTGGGCCCAATGGCTCAGGCAAGACCACGCTGATCAGGTTGATGGTGGGGCTGCTTCTGCCCCAAAGCGGTTCCATCCGGGTGCTGGGCGCTACTACGCCTCACACTCTTTCCCGGCTTATCGGCTACATGCCTCAGCTTCCTGCCCTGTACCTGGACCTGTCCGTGGAGGAGAACCTGGACTTCTTCGCTCGAATCTATGGACTGGACCGGGGCAAAGAACGGCGTGAGCGCATTCGTCAGACGCTGGAACTGGTGGAGCTCTGGGAGCGACACCGTGACCCGGTGTTCCGTCTGAGCGGAGGCATGAGGCAGCGAGTCAGCCTTGCCTGTGCGCTTGTCCATAAACCAGCCCTTCTTGTTCTTGACGAGCCTACGGTGGGCCTCGATCCCGAGGTGCGAGTTGGCTTCTGGGAGCACTTCCATTCTCTCGCTCGGAACGGGGCAACCCTGATTATCTCCAGCCACACCATGGACGACGCCGCTCACTGCGACCGCCTGGCTTTTCTCAGGATGGGGGATGTCATCGCTGAGGGGACTCCCGGAGATCTGAGGAAGGCGGCCGGCAGGCCGGACGGCAGTCTCGAGGACGCGTTCCTGTACTTTGTTCGTCGGGGAGCGGGGACATGAACCTGAACCACGTCGGGGCAGTCGCTCAGCGGATAGTGCGACAGATGCTCAGGGATAGGCGTACCCTGGTCTTCATAGTGGCCGTTCCCATGGTAGTCATGGAGCTGGTGGGGCTGAGCTTCCCCGGCGACTCTCGAGTACTCGATCGCATGGCGCCTGCGCTGATGGCCACGTTCGCTATGTTCTTCGTCTTCCTGTTGACCGGCATCAGCTTCCTCCGGGAGCGCTCCCAGGGCACGTTGGAACGGGTGATGGTTTCTCCCGTTTCCAGGTTGGACCTGGTGGTGGGCTATCTCGGCGGTTTCATTCTTTTTGCCGCCGTCCAGTCCCTGATAATCCTGCTGTTCACCGTTTTCGTGCTGGGCATCCAGTACCAGGGGGCGCTCTGGCAGATATTCGTTTTCCAGCTGGTGGTCACCGTAGTAGCGTTGAACCTGGGGCTCTTTGTCTCTGCATTCGCCAGAAACGAGTTCCAGGTGGTCCAGTTCATCCCGTTGGTACTGGTACCCCAGATACTGTTATCGGGCGTCCTGCTGCCCACGGACCAGATGCCTGCGTATCTGAAAGCCCTGTCCAAGGTCCTGCCCCTTACCTTCGCAGTGGACGGTTTGAATGGGATCATGCTTCAGGGCAAGACACTAGTGGATGTGGGCTGGGACCTTCTGATTTTGGC
>JAUSJJ010000139.1 GCA_030647705.1 Dehalococcoidia bacterium | reverse complement strand
AGACTGAACCCCACAGAGGGAGATTCTTCGTCGCTCCGCTCCTCAGAATGACAAGTGCGGTAGTAGTACTAAGCGACAGCACGCGGCCGCGCGCGCCGGCTTAGTACTACTACCGTACTTTACAAACTGACTTGAATCGGCGATAATGGATGCCACATCCACTTTCCCGAGGTAAGGCTATGACAGATGTCGATCAGTGGGCGGATGACTTCGCCGCCTTTCAGGCTCGCTTTGCTGATCTGTTTGGACGCATCGAACCACGTGTCCAGGCTGGCAAGTACATGCGTGGCTTGATGTCACCCAGCAACGGTGCGAGTACCTGGCAGATTGCCGAAGTCGTCGGCGATCGCATCCCGGATGCGATGCAGCGCCTGCTCTATCGGGCGGACTGGGACGCCGATGCGGCCCGCGATCACCTGCAAGAGTTTATCATCGAGACGTTCGCCGATGCCAACGCTGTTGGCGTCGTCGACGAGACGGGGTTCCTCAAGAAAGGCACCGCCTCGGTGGGCGTCCAACGCCAGTACAGCGGCACAGCAGGACGCATCGAGAATTGCCAGATTGGCGTCTTCCTGAGTTACGCCACAAGTCACGGACACGTCTTCCTGGACCGCCGGCTCTATCTGCCGCAAAGCTGGTGCGCTGATCACGAGGCGCGCGAGCGCGCCAAGATTCCACAGGAGATCACCTTCCAGACGAAACCCCAACTGGCACAGACGATGCTCGAAGACGCCTGGACACGCGGTGTCCCTATGGCCTGGGTCACCGGCGATGAAGTGTACGGCGATGCCGCAGCCCTGCGCGATAGCATTGCTGACCACAAACGCCTGTATGTTCTGGCTGTGCGCTCGAACACCGTCGTCTGGCTGGAGCGGCCCGACCTGGTGGAACCGCAACAGAAGCGCTACGGACGCCCGGCGACAGCGCTGGTGCTTGCGGCTGACGCCCGGCCATTGCTGTCGGTCGCGACGGTGGTCAGCTCCTGGCCCGACCATGTCTGGCAACGACTGAGCCTGGCTGATGGCGAGAAAGGGCCGCGCACCTACGACTGGGGCTGCCAACGGATCGTGGAGCCGCGTGATAGCATGCCTGGCCCCGATGGGTGGCTGGTGGCGCGGCGCTCGATCGGTGATCCGACTGAGATCGCCTACTATCTCTCCAATGCTCCTGATAACACGCCTCTGCAGACCATGGGCAGCGTGGCCTCAGCCCGTTACACAGTCGAGCAGTGCATTGAAGAAGGCAAAGGCGACGCCGGGCTCGATGCATATCAGATCCGTCACTGGCCCAGTTGGCATCGGCACATCACGTTGTCCATGATGGCGCATGCCTGGCTCGCCTCTGTGCGTGACACAGAGGCTAAAAAAGGGGGCGCGAGCCGTTCCTTGCCGATCTGACTGTGCCGGAAGTCCGACGCCTGCTCGACGTGGCGCTACCCTTGCCGCCGCGCTCGCCGGAACTGCGCCAGGCGTGGTCTGACTGGAGACG
>JAUSJJ010000088.1 GCA_030647705.1 Dehalococcoidia bacterium | reverse complement strand
TACTTGTGGAATTGAAGGCCGCTGAGGATCAGGGTGAGCTGGGGCGGCGTGCCGTAGATCAGCACCACTTCCGGCTCGAACCTCTCCCGCTCCAGGGGCGAAATGAGCATGGCCTCGTATTTGCCGGTGGGAATGATCGGGAACGCCTCGATGCGCTTGCGGGCCTCTTCCTGGTTCTGACACCATACGCCGGCGGTCATGGAGCCGTCGGCCACTTCGGCGGGCACCTCGGAGAGGCCCATGATGTAGGTGCACCAGGGCGGGGAGTCCAGCGCAGTCTCGGCCATGGTGAAGCCGGCCATCCTGGCCAGGTAGAACCGCTGGCAGGTGGTGAGCCTGCCCTCCAGCTTCCGCACGCGCGGTATGCTGGCAACCTCCTCGGCTTTCTTCAGGAACTTGATGGCGATGGGACGCCCGCGGAGCCGTAAACGCTGATCGAGGTCTTTCGCTTTTTCTGCCCAGCCGCTAGCCATTCGTCCCGTACCTCCCCAGGTGATTTTCCCTCAAGCGCCCTAATTATATTGGCGATAGCTGCGCGTTGTCAACGTTCGGTGGGGGCGGCCCTCATCCCCCCGTATCAAAGCCCGTCCCGTACTTGATACGAGACACGGGGCAGGCTCTGCCCCCTTCTCCGGCGTGCCGGAGAAGGGGGGGTTTGTAGTCTGGGGCCTGCGGCTGCGGCCGCAGGCCCCAGATCGGGGGAAAGGGAGGCCAGGGGTGGCGCACGGTGAACTCAGGTTGAGGATCCTGTCCTACGGAGGCGGTCGTTGACGTTCGAGAATACGGAGATTACAGACTGAAGTCGGCCCGGAAATGGGCTCACGAGTTCTTCCGCCGTTTCCTCGTGATCCAGCCACGCGGCGCGGCGGCAAGCCTGCTCGCTGGGGGTATTCTGAGCACCAGAAGAAAGGCCAGTACCGCGCCGTAGACCAGCGGCTGGGTCAGGCCGGCCTTGACCTCCAGGAACAGATGGGCCACGGACAGCGCCGCAGCCGGATAGACCAACCGGTGCAGGATGGTCCACCTCGCGCCCAGCCGGCTGGCCCAGCCCTCGGTGGCGGTCACGGCCAGAGGCAGCAGCAGCAGATAAGCGACCAGACCGGTCAGGGCGAACTGCTTTGCCAGGACGTCTCCAAACAGCAGCCCGAAGTCGAACCCGTAGTCCAGCCCGGCGATGTTGAGCAGATGCAGGCTGGCGTAGAAGAAAGCGTAGAGGCCGAGCGGCTTGCGGAGCTGTTGCAGGTATTCGACGCCGAAAATGGTGCGCAGTGGCGTGCAGGCCAGCGAAAGCATCAGCAGCACCAGGCTTATCCTGCCGGTGCGAAGTGTGATCTCTCTGATAGGGTTTGCCGTCAGGTTGCCCTGGGCGTAGTCCCAGATGAGCCAGGCCAGCGGCAACAAGGCAGCCAAGTGGAGCGCGGCGCGAAGGGCGATGGCCTGGCTCTTTGCCATCAGAAGCTTCTTCTCAGGTCCATGCCCTGGTACAGGCCGGCCACTTCTTCACCGTAGCCGTTGAACAGGAGGGTCTTGCGCCGCCCCGATTCACCGATACGGGTTTCGCTGGACTGCGCCCAGCGTGGATGAGGCACGTCCGGGTTCACGTTGGCGTAGAAGCCGTACTCGGAGGGCGAGGCCGCCATCCACAGGGAGACCGGCATCTCCTCCACCAGGTCGATCTTGACTATGGACTTGATGCCCTTGAAGCCGTATTTCCAGGGCGCCACCAGCCTGATCGGAGCGCCGTTCTGGGGCAGCAACGTCTTCCCGTAGAGACCCGTTGACAGCAGCGTCAGGGGGTGCATGGCCTCGTCCAGGCGCAGACCTTCCACGTAGGGCCAGGTAAAATAATCGTCGCTCTGACCGGGCATCTGCTTCGGGTCGTACAGCGCTTCGAAACGGACGTACTTCGCCTGCGAGGTCGGGTCCGCGTCCTTGAGCAGGGCAGCCAGGGAGAAACCCAGCCAGGGGATGACCATGGACCAGCCCTCGACGCAGCGCATGCGGTAGATGCGCTCTTGCGGGGAAAACTTCCGCTGCAGGTCTTCGACGGCGTAGGTACGCGGGTTGTTGACCAGGCCCCCCACCGTCAACGTCCACGGCAACGTCTTGAATTTCTGAGATAGAGGCGCCACATCCTCTTTGCTCATTGTGAACTCATAGAAGTTGTTGTAGTGC
>JAUSJJ010000116.1 GCA_030647705.1 Dehalococcoidia bacterium | reverse complement strand
GGGCCACAACTCAAGCAGTTCCCCGGCTCGGAGACTATCGACATCCCCGGCAACGGCAAAGGGAAGCTGCTGCCGACCGTCGAAGAGAACGTTGAATGGCTTAGGGCTTACGTGAGCAAGGGCGGACACAAGGACTTGGTGCTGGCCGGGCATGGGCTGGGAGGGGCGATGGCGCTGAGCTACGCTCTGAAGTACCCCCAGGATGTAAAGGCGCTGATACTGATGTCCACCGGAGCCAAGCTGAAAGTCCATCCCTCTCATTTCATGGAGTTGGAAGAGGCCACGACCAACAAGAACATCTGGAAGAGCCTGGTTGAGCAGGAGTACCGCCAGGTCTGCCCGGATGTGAAAAACGCCGTAATCAAGAAGGCCACGGATGCCGGACCCAAGCAACGTCTGGAAGACTTGGAGTGCTGCAACAAGTTCGACGTTCTGGAAAAGGTGTCCGCGATCCATATTCCCACGCTCATTATCGCGGGTAGCGAGGACAAGCTGACGCCGCCCAAGTTCTCAGAGGCCCTGGCCGAGAAGATACCAGGCTCCAAGCTCCTCGTGATCCAGGGCGCAGCCCACTATCCCTTCATGGAAAAGCCGGCGGAAGTCAACAAGGCTATGGCCGATTTCCTGGCGGGAATCTCCAACTAGATAAGCCAAGCAGAGGCGCTTGAGGGCAAGCCCTCAAGCGCCTCTGTCCGAAAGTCTTGCTCAGTGAAGGTTCTTGCCGGCCGGCAGCACCTTGCGCAGGAATCCGGGCGCCCACCAGTTCCACTTCCCCAGGATCCTCATCGTCGCAGGCACCAGCAGCGACCTCACGATGGTGGCATCCAGGCATATGGCAATGGCGATACCCAGCCCGAGAGCCTTGATCACAACTATGTCGGCAAAGGCAAAGGAAACCGACACCAGCACCATGATCAAGGCAGCGCTGGTGATGATCCCTCCGGTACGCTCCAGGCCCAGCGCCACAGCAAAGGTGTTTTCACCCGTCGCGTCGTAGGCCTCTTTCACTCTGGACAGCAGGAAGACCTCGTAGTCCATGGAGAGGCCAAAGAGAATGCAGAACATGATGATGGGCAGACTGGCTTCCACCGATTGCTGCTGCGTGAATCCCAGCACGTTGCTGAAGTGGCCCTGCTGGAATATGAAGACCAGCGCCCCATAGCTGGCGACGATGCTCAGACCATCCATCACCACCGCTTTCAGGGGCAAGATCACCGACCGGAAGAATAACACCAGTGCTCCGTAGATAACCACCACCACGAACAGGATTATCCAGGGGAAATCACGGTACAGAATATCCACCACATCGTCTATCCCCGCAGTGAGCCCGCCGACATAGACCTCCAGGCCCTTCTTGTCCAGAGAGCGTATCCGGTCTACAACCTCCTTGGCCTCTGTTGAGACCGGCGACAGATCGGTGGTAACACGGATCATCGTCGTCTCACCTTTGGCCATGCCGGAGACCAGCGTCCTGTATTGCGGCGGGATAAGGGAAGGATTGGAATAAAGCATCTGGTACTGCTGCTTCGTTATCGAAGGGTCGATGGTGACCAGGCTGTCTATTTGTCTTACCCGCCCATCCTGGGCGATATCGCGGGTGAAATCGTAAAGGGCCCCTATGTTCTCCGGCTGGAATACGTCCCCCGTGGTTTTGACCGCGATGGCGATAGGCGAGATGGCTCCTTCGCCGAAGCTCTCCTTCAGCATGTCATAGCCCTGACGGGAAGACACGTTCTCCGGCAGTATGGTCGCATCCGGTTCGCCCATCCGCACACTCAGAAAAGGCACGCCCAGCGCCAGCAGCAACGCTACGGTGACCACCATGACAACTATGGGCCGCTTCATTACCCTGACCGCCAGGTTATGCCAGAAACTGCCTCCTTTGCTCTGACCCCAGCGGGGTATCATGGGAAGAGCATTGATCTTCGTCCCGGCAGCAGCCAGCACCGCGGGCAGGAAGGTCAGCGCCGCCAGCATCGAGATCAACACCACCAGTCCGCCGCCTATGCCCATCGAACGCAGAATAGTGAACTTGAAGAAAACCAAACCCATCATGGCGGCAAACGTGATGGCGCCGGAGAAGAAAATAGCCTTGCCCGCCGTGGCCACAGTGGTAACCGTAGCTCGCTCCACGTCGCCGTTCTTGAGCTCCTCCCGGAACCGGCTCACCAGGAACAGCGAGTAGTCGATGGCGATCCCCAGGCCCAGCATGGAAGCCACATTCAGCACGAAGACGGACATATCCGTATAGTGGCCCAGGAAATAGACCAGAGCCAGCGTGGTGACAACACTGACCGCTCCTACGATGAGGGGCGCTCCCGCGGCCAGCAACGTGCCGAACACCACGATCAGGGCCAACAGCACCAATGGCAGGCTGATCATCTCCGCTCGCTGCAGGTCCCGTTCGCTGACTTCCATGATATCTGAATTGACGGCGGCCAGTCCGGTGACGGCTATCCGCACATCGCCGGAGGCCGGCAACCGCGTTTTCAGCTCAGCGTACAGCGCCTTGCCTGCATTCGGATCGCGCAGGGCCAGAACCACGAAGGTGGCCTTGCCATCGGTGGAGACCAGAGACGGCAGTGAAGCGTAAGTGGTGATGCTCTGTATCTGCGGGTGCTGGTCCAGCCCCGACAGGAATGCGGCCATGGCCTGCTGGAACCTGGGATCGGTCACGCCAAAGGAATCGCTGGAGAAGACTGCGGTCAGACTGGATGGGGACTGCCCCAGATCACGCTGAATGATCGCCGAAGCCTGCGTGGCCTCGGTAGGCACATCCTCGTAGGCTTCACCTGTAAGGACATCAGAAACCCTGGGTGCAAAAACAAGGCTGGCAGCGAAGACAAGTACCCAGAAGCCGATCAGGAACCACCGGTACCTGAACACGAAACGGCCCAGGGCAGCGAACATGCCTCAGCTCCTTTCCTTCGGAGGGCCATCCGCGGGATCGAAGCGGCTGTGGCAGCCCTCGACCTGCGATTCCAGCCCGCAACCGGCGCAGGCGCCCCGGCGGCAGTCCGCCGTCTCCTCGCCCTTCAGCGCGCGCTGGTATTCCCGCCGGAGAAAAGAGGCGCTCACCCCTATGTCTACGTGAGACCAGGGAAGAACCTCGTCCATGCCAAGCTGCCGGTAAGCGTAGTCGGCAGGGCTCAGCCCGCAGTCCTCGAACGCCTTCAGCCATAGATCGGCCCTCAAGCGCTCGTTCCAGGCGTCGAAGGTACATCCCAGCGTCCAGGCCCGATGGATCACCTCTCCCAAACGACGGTCTCCGCGGGAGAGAGCGGCTTCAAGAAGGCTCACGCCAGGGTTTCCCCAGGACGGATTGGCGCCGGCCTTTCGCAGGCCTGTCCTCAACAGCTCGATCCGTGGCCTCAGCGTCTCTTCTCTCTCCATTGGCAGCCACTGGAAAGGAGTATGCGGCTTGGGGATGAAGGTGGACACGGTCACGCGCACCTGAAGGCCGCGATTGCTGTGTTTCCGCCCCTCCCGGCGCACCATTCGCACCAGCTCGACTATCCCTTCTATGTCCTCCATGGTCTCAGTGGGCAGCCCAACCATGAAATAGAGCTTGAGCCCGAGCCACTCCCGTTGACACGCCTGCTCGATCGCCTGAAGCAGGTCCACCTGCGGCAGAGTCTTATTGATGACGCGGCGCAGCCGGTCAGTGCCGGCCTCCGGAGCGAAGGTAAACCCGCTTTTCCTCCGTCCGGGGAGAGAATCCGCCAGTTCCACCGACAAGGGGTCCAGCCTGAGGCTGGGCAGAGAAAGCGAAACGTATCGCCCGCTGAGGCGCCGGGTCAGCGCCCCGATCAAGTCCTTAATGCCCGGATAATCGCCAGTGCTCAATGAGAGGAGCGAGACCTCATCGTATCCGCAGTTCGAGACCAGGTCACCCACCGCGCCGACAATCTCCTCCGGAGGGCGCTGCCGCATAGGGCGATAGATCATCCCTGCCTGGCAAAACCGGCAACCCCTGGCGCAGCCCCTTTGGATTTCGATAGCTCCTCTGTCGTGGACTACCTGGACGTACGGCACGATAGGCCGGCTGACGGGCGGCGGCAGCTTCGTTATCAGGCGACGCCTTATGCGCGCAGGGGCTTCCGGTATGACGGGCCTGAAACCTGCGATGCCGCCCTGAGCGCCGTAAGACACCTCATAGAAGCGCGGGACGTAGATTCCCGGCAGGGCGACCGCCTGCCTCAGAAAGTCCTCCTTGCGACCCGCGCCACCCTTCTTCCAGCGCCGAAACAGGTCGACCAGCTCCACAATAACGTCTTCGCCATCGCCCAACACAAACAGATCGATGAAATCAGCCATGGGCTCGGGGTTCAGAGCGCAGGAACCGCCCGCGATGACCAGCGGGTGGGCATCCGTGCGCTCGGCTGCCCTCTCCGGAATCTGGGCCAGGTGGAGCATATTGAGGACGTTGGTGTAGGCAAGCTCATAACCGATGGAGAACCCTACGATGTCGAAGTCGCGCACGGGGCGCCTGGACTCAATAGCGCCAAGGGGCAGGTTCGCCTGTCGCATCTCTGCATCCAGGTCCACCCAGGGGGCATAGACTCTCTCAGCAAGCACTCCGGACTGCCGGTTCAGGATGTCGTACAGAATCGATATCCCGAGATTGGACATCCCAATGTCGTAGACATCAGGATAGGCCAGGGCAACCTTGACCTCGGCGCTTTCCCAGTCTTTGGCGACCATGTTCCACTCGCCGCCGGTGTAGCGAGCAGGTTTCACTACTTTGGACAATATGCTGTCAGGAATCATCTATAACCTTGAGCGTGGAACTAACGCACGCCGGCCTAGTTTAGCACTTGATAGGTGTCAGCGGCCACCGACCTCACCTTGCCCTCATGTACCAGCTTGTCGATCTGCGCCAGCACCTGCCACCTCGCAAGTGAGAAGAGGCGCTTGTCAAGCTCAGGATATATGGCCGCAATGAGCCCGTCGACCGTGGACTTCCCGCGCTTCATGGCTTCCAACACCTGCCGCTCACGCTCCAGCCGGTGATCGAGCAACTCCACGATCTTCCGACGCGGCTCCTTGACCAAAGGGCCATGCCCCGGACATACGAGCGAGATGTCCATTGCCAGGAGCTTCTCCAACGATTTCACGTAGTCCGCCATGTTGCCGCCAGGCGGTACAACCACCGTGGTGCCCAGACCCAGGATGCTATCGCCCGAGAACAGCACCCGGCCGGGCTCCATCATAATGCATATGCTGCCCGGCGTATGGCCCGGCGTGTGAATAACGGTCAGCCTGAACTCGCCGAGATGGATCTGGCTTCCGTCAACCACACTTTCCGCACCGGACGTGCCATCGGCGGTATGCAGCAGAACTCTGGCGCCCGTAGCCTCGCTGATTTTCTTAGCGCCGCCCAGATGGTCGGGATGAGCGTGCGTGACCAGGATGAAGTCCGGCTTGGGGCAACCGAGGGAATCGACATACTCCAAACGGGTGCGGACGGAGGCTACATTCCCGTACCCTGCATCGATCAAGGCCACCTTCTGCGTTCCGACCAGATACACGTTTGGAGCATAGGTGCCAGTGAAAGAAAGATCGGCGCTGGGGGTCAAACGGACGCCTGGGGCAATCTGCATTTCAGTTCATTATCTTAACCATTCACCAAGTCTGTGTCAAGTTCGGTCGTGTCGCGACTACTCAATCACTTCATCGCGCTCGAAGTTGACCGGCTACCCCCTCGCGCCGGCGGACGCGCCAGAAGGATCGCGGGCAGCGCCAGAAAAGCGACCGCAGCCAGGCCCAGAAAGGCGAACTGGTAGCTGTGCTGGATATCGAAGACCCACCCGGTGAATATGGGGCTGATCACAGTCCCCACCGTCATCAGGCCCATGATAAGCCCCTGAATG
>JAUSJJ010000112.1 GCA_030647705.1 Dehalococcoidia bacterium | reverse complement strand
CCTGGGAAGTGGCCGCGCTAACCGGGCAGACGGTCCACATCCCTCAAGTCGCCTATCCTGAACACGAACCGTCGGCGGAGAAGCTGGCCTCGGTGGAGATCGTCGATGCAGACCTCTGTCCGCGGTACACCGCCAGCATAGTCACCGGCATCAGCATCAAGCCGTCTCCAGGGTGGATGCAGCGACGGTTGACTCGTTGTGGCATGCGTCCCATCAACAACGTGGTCGATATTACTAACTACGTCATGTTGGAATACGGCCAGCCACTCCACTCTTTCGATTACGACAGGGTCGGCGGCAAGAAGATCGTGGTGCGCAGGCCCAGACAGGGAGAGGCGCTCGTCACTCTAGACGGATCCCAGAGGGTGCTGTCCACCGAGATGCTGGCAATCTGCGACGGAAGGGAGCCGGTGGCCCTGGCCGGAGTCATGGGTGGCGCCACCAGCGAGGTCACCGCCGGCACCAAAGCCATTCTGCTCGAATCCGCCAACTTCAATGGCGTCAACCTGCGGCGGACGGCCACGGCGCTCAAGATGCGCACGGAGGCCTCGCTGCGCTTCGAGAAGGGGCTGTCGCCGGAGTTGTCCCCACCCGCCTTGCGCCGGGCCACTCAGCTCTTGGTGGAGCTGGCCGAGGGCAAGGCAGCCAGGGGCATCATCGATGTCTATCCCGGCAAGAAGCAGCCGGCGCCGGTGCGCCTGACCACGGCCAGGGTCAAACGCGTGCTGGGACTGGATGTAACCCAGGAGCAGATAACGGGGACTTTGCGGTCTCTGGGTTTCGATTGCCAGCCGCTTGGCCAGTCGGAGATTTCAGTGACCGCGCCCTACTGGCGGACCGATATCCGCCTTCCGGAGGACCTGGTTGAAGAGATAGCCCGCATTCAGGGATACGACCGGATTCCTACCACCACTGTCAGCGGCAGGGTGCCGCAGTATGCGCCACAACCTTTGCTTTCTCTCAAAGAAGATGTCCGTGACATCCTGGCCGGCTGCGGAATGCAGGAGATCATCAACTATACGCTGACCAGCCTGCCCATGCTGGAGAGGGTGGGGGCGAGCACCGAGGCGCTGCGCCTGGCGAACCCGATGTCGCGTGAACAGGAGTACCTGCGGACGAGCCTGCGAGGCGGCCTGCTGGCGACGCTGGCCGTCAACCAGAGGTACGAGGCCGCGGGCATCAGGCTGTTCGAGATCGGCAAGGCCTTCTTTCCCAGGCCAGGAGACCTTCCCGTGGAGCGCGAGATTGTCGTCGGGGTGCTCAGCGGCCCAAGGGCGGCGGGGATGTGGTCGGCGGGTGAGGAGAACCTTGACTTCTTCGATGCCAAGGGTATCGTGGAGACACTGCTCCAGCGCCTGGGAGTTTCAGCCGGCTTCGAGCAGGCGGACGATTCCTTTTTCGTGGGCGGCAGGTGCGCGCGCGTGGTCGCCGGTGCGAAGCCGCTTGGCCTGTTGGGACAGGTGCGTCCCGAGACTGCGTGCAGCTTCGACCTGGCGCTCAGGCCGGCCTACGTATTCGAGATCGATCTGGGCGTTCTATTGACGCTGGCTGAACGGACTAGGTCGTTCCGGCCGTTGCCTCGGTTACCCGGGACTATTCGCGACCTGGCCCTGGTGCTGGAGGCAGACATACCCAATCTGAAGGTACTGGAGATTATCAAGAGCTTCCCGGTCGTGGCGCAGATGGCTCTCTTCGATGTGTATACAGGTAAGCAGCTCCCTCCCGGCAAGAAATCGCTGGCCTACCGGCTTGTCTATCAGGCGTCTGATCGCACGCTTACCGACCAGGAGGTCGACCAGATACAGGCCCGCATCCTGAAGCGGCTGTCACAGGAACTTGGCGCTACCTTGAGGAGCTGATTCTGCGAAGGGTGGGGTCAGGGGCCAGGTGAAGAGCAAAGCTCTTCACCTGGCCCCTTTTTTGTTTCGCCTTTTGGCGGTCGTTGCTGCTATGGTATAATGCTGGGGCTCGTCTTCATGGTCGCATTCTGTTAGCCCCCGAGTCGTGAGCCCGGAAAGGAGCGAACGATGTCAAAGCCGGCAGCAGCCAACAGCCAGGCAGTGAAAGAGTTTGCCAGAGAGCACGATGTGGACATCGTGGGGGTGACCAGCGTGGAGATGCTGGAGAAGGTGTGGACGCGCAAGAAGGCCGGCTCCGTGCTGCCCGGCGCGAAGTCGGTGATCGTGTTCGGCATCATGATGCCCGCGGGGGCGGTGGAAAGCCCCAGCGACCGCGTCACAACCGCTCACGGCCACACCATGTACGAAGAACTGGCCCGCATCAGCTACCAGGTCTCCAGGTTCATGGAGCGGGCCGGAAGCCGCTCAGCGGCTGTTCCCACTCACATACCGATCGAGATGAGCCGTGAGACGAAAGGGCTGGTCGGGGAGATATCTTTCAAACACGCAGCTATGGCTGCCGGGCTTGGGGTCGGCGGCAAGAGCTGTCTTCTGCTCACGCCCCAATGGGGGCCAAGGATAAGGTTGGGCGCCGTGGTGACTGAGGCGGCTCTGGAACCGGACCCCATGCTTCAGGAAGACTACTGCGGCAATTGCCGGCTCTGCATCGAGGCCTGCCCCACGGGCGCAATCCAGCCGGACCGGAAGATCGATAGCGTCAAGTGTGTCCTGCATCTCAACAAGTATGGGTTGCCCCAGTTCAGGCAGTTTCTGGGAGAGCTCTTGTCGAAGCCTCCGGAAGAGCAGCAGAAGGCCATGAGAGACCCGTACTTCTGGAGCCTCTACCAATCGATCACGGTCGGTTTCAACTACGGGTGCACCAGATGCCTTGAGGTATGTCCTGTGGGCAGGTAGCTGCCTGCGCGACGCGCGAAGGAGTGTTTCTAATGTCATCCGCAACGATATCCAGCGAAGAGGTAAAAGCGTTTGCCGGGCAAGCCGGCGTGGATTGCGTCGGGATCGCCGGCGCTGAGGCGCTGCAGGAGCAGTCAATCCAGGGCAGAGGGCCGGTTGCGGTGCTGCCAGGCGCCAGGTCAGTGGTGATCTTCGGCATCGCCATGCTGTCGGCCTCGCTGAGGACGCCCAACGAGAGGATTGTCAGCTCGGATATCAAGTCCATCGCCGGCGAGCTTAACACGATGGGCTTTCGGGTGGCCAGGTTTCTGGAGAGGAAGGGTTACGATGCTCTTCCCTGCACCCCTAACCTGTCCCTTGAACTTACCAGGGAGACCAGGGGGATGCTGGGAGACATATCTCTGAAGCATGCCGCCGTCGCCGCGGGCCTGGGGACATGGGGTCGGGACCGCCTAGTGGTGACGCCTCGATGGGGCCCGCGAGTGAGGTTCGCGGCGGTGGTGACCACGGCTCCTCTCGCCGTTGACAGCGCTCTGGGAGAGGAGTTGTGTAACAACTGCGACCTCTGCATCGCCGCCTGCCCTTCGAAGGCCATTTCAGAGGACAACAAGGTGGATACCATTAAGTGCCTGCTGCAGAGCCAGAAGTATGGACGGCCGCACTACTTCCAGTTCTTTTCAGAGCTGTTCTCCAAGCCTCCGGAAGAGCAGCAGAAGGCGGTGAGAAGTCCGTTGTTCTGGAATCTGATGCAGGACGTCGCAATGGGAGGCACCTACAGTTGCTTCAAGTGCCTCGAGGTGTGCCCTGTCGGGCGCTAACGAGACTGGAGGCTCGCTTTGGCCGGTCATGTGGTGAGGCCCATCGGTGAAGTCAGGAATGATATCAAAGAACGCGGGTGGCAGGAGTGGCATGACGTTGTCTCCGAGATACATCTGGACAGCCGGTATGCCCAGGGGATCAAGGGGCTCAGCGATTTCTCGCACATCATTGTGCTCTGCTGGATGCATCAGCTAGACGAGCCGCGAAACACCCTCCAGGTACATCCCCAGCGAAGGCCGGACCTGCCTTTGGTTGGGGTGTTTGCTACCCGTGCGCCCGTCCGCCCGAATCCCCTCGGCGTGACCGTCGTGGAATTGCTGGAGCAGGAAGGCGCCGTATTGAAGGTGCTCGGGCTCGACGTGATCGATGGCACGCCGGTGCTAGATATCAAGCCCTTCATCCCCGAGCGTTTCGATATGACGAAGGTCAGGACCCCGGATTGGATAAACAAACTGCGACATCGGCAAGCCGAAAACTAGACCAGGTATACCGGCTTCTCCTCGATCGCTATGGGCCGCAACACTGGTGGCCCGGCGACAGCCCATTCGAAGTAATCGTGGGCGCCATCCTGACCCAGTCTGCCGCATGGGTCAACGTGGAGAAGGCCATCCAGGTCTTGAAGGAGCGGTCTTTGCTCGATCCTTCAGAGTTGCTGCGGATTTCCCAGGACGATCTGGCCCGTCTCATCTTCTCTTCCGGCTACTACAACGCCAAGGCCAGAAAGCTCAAAGCCTTCGTGGAACGCCTGGAAGAGGGCTACGGTGGGAGTCTCAGCAGGCTGTTCGCCCTGGATACCGACCGCTTAAGGGACGAGTTGCTTTCGATCCACGGCATAGGTGAGGAGACGGCTGACTCGATCATCCTCTACGCTGCAGGGAAACCCATGTTCGTAATTGATGCCTACACGCGTCGTGTCATCGATCGTCTCGGGCTGCGCGTCCGGGAGCGGACCTATGCCGCCTATCAGTCATTGTTCATGGAGCGCCTGCCCCACGACGAAAGGCTCTTCAACGAGTACCATGCACTGCTGGTACGGTTAGGGAAGGAGACCTGCCGCAAGAAGCCGGACTGTTCCTGTTGTTGCCTGGAGACGGTCTGCAAGAAATGTTTGTAGGGCCGCACAAGACCTCTGATGCCGCTGTCCGTACTTTGTCATTCTGAACTTAGTGAAGAATCTCGTAGCCCAGGTGCGCCCCGGACGAGATTCTTCGTCACTCCGCTCCTCAGAATGACAAAGTGGCTTAAGCCTGGGGCATTCTGACGCCGTCACAACCACAACAGCTATCAACGGCGCCACAAATAGGGCCAGTTCCCAGGAGAACGACAATTCGTTATAATAGCGTCATGTTGAAAAGCGACAAGAGATCACTCAGGATCGTTAGTATTCTGCTTGGGGTAGTGTGGCTGCTATCCGCGCTGGCTGCGGGCGTCGCCATGGCCAAGCAGCCCGGCGTGGAAGTGCTCACCGTGAAGGGCCCCATCAACCCTGTGGTCGCAAACTACATAAAGCGAGGCATCGGTGAGGCGGAGTCGCGAGGGGCGGCGGTCTGTGTCATACAACTCGATACTCCGGGCGGCCTGGACTCGTCGATGAGGGACATCATCCAGAGAATACTCGGTTCCAAGGTCCCTGTGGTCGTCTACGTCTACCCTCCCGGAGCGCGGGCTGCTTCAGCCGGAGCGTTCATCGCGATGGCATCACATGTAGCGGCCATGGCCCCCAACACAGCCATTGGCGCAGCACACCCAGTGGCTATCGGTGGTGGAGAGATAACGGGTCCGGAAGCGGACAAGATACTCAATGATTCCGTAGCCTACATCAAGAGCCTGGCACAGGCCCAGGGCCGCAACGTAGACTGGGCGGAGAGGGCCGTGCGGGATAGTATATCCTCCACCGAACAGGAGGCCCGGGCACAGGGAGTGATCGAAGTCGTGGCCCCCGACCTGAACGCTCTCTTGTTTCAACTCGACGGCCGGCAGGTGGGTCTGCTTTCGGGCAGCGTCATCCTGCGCACCCAGGGTCTGCCGGTCTACGACAACGGCATGAACTGGATCGAGCGCTTCTTGCTGACTATCAGCGATCCAAACATCGCCTACATACTGCTCGGCCTGGCCATGCTGGGCATTTTCTTCGAGATGGCTAATCCTGGTTCCATATTGCCCGGGGTCATCGGCGGCATCAGCCTGGTACTGGCGCTGTTCTCCCTCGGCATGCTGCCGGTGAACTACGCTGGAGTAGCTCTGATCGCGTTGGCCTTTCTGCTGTTCTTCCTGGAGATCTGGATCACCAGCTACGGACTCTTATCGATAGGGGGGGTGGCATCGTTGGTTGTAGGTTCATTGATCCTTATCAGCAGTTCGGCGCCCTATTTCCAGATAAACCGATGGCTGATCGCGGGTACAGTTATCCTCATCGCGGCGTTCTTCGTGCTGGTCGTAGGAGCCATCGTCGCGGGCCAGCGTCGCCGTCCGGTGAGCGGTCAGGAAGATCTGGTGGGCAGGCCGGCGATCGCGCGTACTGCCCTTGATCCCAGGGGGAAGGTTTTCGTCGAGGGCGAAATCTGGAACGCGGAAGTCGAGGATGGGAAGGTCGGGGTGGGGGAGGAGGTGATAATCACCAGGGTCGAGGGTTTGAAAGTATACGTATCCAGAAAAGAAGGAGGCAAGTAGCATGGAGTGGCTTATCGCTGTTGGAATCATCGTCCTTCTCATGATCATATTTGTGCCGGCCGGCGTCAAGGTGGTGCCGGAATGGGAACGCGGCGTGATGCTGCGGCTGGGCAGATTCGTGGGCATTAGAGGTCCGGGGATTATCTGGCTGATACCTTACGTAGAGACCATACGGCGGATGGACCTGCGCGTCATTACTCTGGAGGTCCCGTCTCAGGAGTGCATCACCAAGGACAACGTTACGGTCACTGTCAATGCCGTGGTGTTCTCGCGAGTGGTGAACCCGGAAAACGCCGTGATCAAGGTGCAGGACCACATCCGGGCGACCCTGCAGATTTCGCAGACTACTCTCAGGAGTGTAATCGGCCAGTCGGACATGGATGAGCTGCTGGCACACCGGGATAAGCTGAACATCAGGCTCCAGGAGATCATTGACGAGCAGACCAGCCCCTGGGGCATAAAGGTGAGCGTGGTGGAGATCAAGGACGTCGAGCTTCCCGAGACGATGAAGCGTTCCATGGCGGCCCAAGCTGAAGCCGAGCGCGAAAAGCGGGCCAAGATCATCCATGCCGAGGGCGAGTACCAGGCTTCTCAGCGCCTGGCGGATGCGGCGCACACGATTTCGACCGAGCCACAGGCGCTGCAGCTTCGTTATTTGCAGACCCTTACTGAAATCGCAACCGAGAAGAGCAGCATCATTATCTTCCCCATCCCCATCGATCTCATCTCCGCGCTGCTGCAGGGAAGAATGCCTGTACCTCCGCCTCCTCCTCCCGCGACGAAATAAGCGAAGAGCCCGCATAATCAGGCAAACTGCCGCTGGGAAGTGACTTCCCAGCGGCAGTTTGCCTACGCTCGCAGGGTGACATCGCCGGCGACGATTCTGACCAGGCTGCCATCGTCGCGGCGTAAGAGCAGGGCGCCATCTTCATCGACGGATTCCGCGCAACCGGTTTCGATGCTGTCGCCTGTGTTCGCCCGTACCCTGGTACCCAGTGTGACCAGGCGCGCTCGCCATTCCTGGTGAACAGGCGCTCCGCCACGCGACGCCAGGTAGACGGCTTCAAGCTCTTCGAGAAGGCATTTCAGCATTTCGGACCGCGACACGCGGCGTCCCGTCTCCGCGGATAGACTCGTTGCCATGCCGGCGATTTCCGGGTGCTCCGATGTATCGAGGTTTATGTTGATGCCTATGCCCACCACTGCCC
The DNA here is from genome assembly GCA_030647705.1 of Dehalococcoidia bacterium. Classification (GTDB taxonomy): domain Bacteria; phylum Chloroflexota; class Dehalococcoidia; order JAUSJJ01; family JAUSJJ01; genus JAUSJJ01. The sequence continues at coordinate 3,775 of JAUSJJ010000112.1, read as the reverse complement.
AGCTCACGGCGCTGCCTCGCAGCTCGTTCTCGATCAGGATGCCGCAGACCTTCCTTTTGTCGATCAGCACGTCGTTCGGCCATTTGAGCTCGGTCTGGAGGCCGGTTGCCTTCTCGATGCTTCGGGCTGCCGCTAGTGCTGCGACCATGAAGAGCCGGGCCAGCTCCCGTGCGGATGGGCGCAGTATCACCGAGACCGACAGGCTGCCGTCTTTCGGGGAGAGCCAGCTTCGCTGCAGCCGTCCGCGCCCTGAAGTCTGCTCGTCAGCCGTGACTACGGCGCCTTCGAAGGCGCCGGCCCGCGCGGCCTGCATGGCCACGTCCTGAGTGGAAGGGATGGTGGGATAGTGGAAGATGTTGTGGCCGATGAAACGTGTGTTCAGCCCTTCGATGAGGCGGCGATCCGGTTGCTCTGCCACGCTATCTAGGACGCGGCCCGGCACTGCCGGCGCTGTATGAGGTCGACGAACGCTTCAACTCTGGTCACCAATCCAGCCTTCCCCATTTGTTCGTCCAGGACCACGTTCAAGACCGGTATGTTGTGCTGTTCAATCACCTTGGGCAGAATGTTTTGCGCGATCACCTCAGGCATGCAGGTGAACGGCATCACGTGTACCACGCCGGCAAAACCCTCGTGCTTGAGGAGAATGGTCTCTCCCAAATAGTTCACGCCGTCCCCCGAAACATCTCGGCTGAGGTATGGCCTTGCCGCCGCTTTCACCTTGCGCCCGTGGCCAAGACCCAGCATATCGAGGAGCAGCCATGCCTTGGCCCAGTCGGTCAGCCAGGCAGTCCTGACCACCTCCACCCCTCGCTTTCCCATCTCCTCCTCGATGTCCATGTTGCAGAACCCGTCGAGCGCCATGAAGAACTCGCCGAGCAACGCTACCTTCGGCGGGTCAGCTTTGGGATCGAGAGCTATGGCATCCAGCTCGCTCGTGATTTGCCTTCTGAGGCTTTTCAACTGCTCCCTGGTCTGAACCGCCGCCACGCGATCGCCGGCGCCGCGCCAGATACGGTTGGCGGCCCCTTTGTCGATCTCCCGCGGACGAATCCACTGCACGCGATGCTCGATTTCGTCCATGAGCTTCAATTGGCCCAACAGTCCGAACCTGATGTCCGAGATAACCTCGCCCCAACTGTTGCCCAGCAGTTTGCGGATGAATTTGGCCATGGCGACTATCCCTGCCTCTTGCCAGTCGAAGATGACCATATCGAACTTGTATCCCATGTCGCGAAGGGTCTGCTCCTGTAGCTTGGAGTAATACCCCAGACGGCACAGCCCGGCCCCTCCCACATTGAGCACTGTGTCGGCGCCCATGTCCAGGCCCTCGATCATGTTGCCCAGGAGTATCTTATAGGGGAAGCAGACCCACTCCGGTGAGTATCTTGCGCCGAGTGTCATGGTCCGCTTGCTCGATTTCGGCGGGACCACGCACTTGATGCCGTGCTTGTCGAACAGGGTCTTCAGGGGCACCCAGCCCGAACCACAATGGGGAAACGTCACAACCATATGTCTTCTCGCCTCAAGGGTGATGATACATTGCCTGCTGGGGGCTGTCAACATTGTGCACTCGTCCGCGTGCGTGTTGACAACACCGGGAGACAGGAGTAGAATGCGAGCCTTGCAGCAAGGAAACTGAACAGCGTGTAGATTCCTTCATCGAGATAGGTGTCTTCTCATCGTATGAACGGATTGAGCAGAACAAGCAGGCAAGGATGTAGGGGATAACCGGTGCAAGCTGGCTGGCGACCCAGACCGGGCGACAGAGTCTTGCGGCGGGCGTTGGTCATTCCCCAACGCATTTCGGTGCTGCCCGGACGCATCCCCAAGCCGTCCCAATCCCCGTGGTCCATACTGGTCTACGGATTCGCCGGCATCATCGCGGTGGGCGCCGTCCTGTTGACGTTGCCCATCTCGAGCGCCGGCGGTGGGTTCACCTCGCCGGTAGACGCCCTTTTTACCGCTACCTCCGCAATCTGCGTCACCGGCCTCGTCGTATTGGATACAGGGACATACTGGAGCGGATTCGGACAAGCTGTCATCCTGGTGCTGATTCAACTCGGCGGCCTGGGCTATATGACTATGTCCACCCTTATCCTCCTTGTCATTGGCAGAAGGATTACTCTCCAGGAGCGGCTGCGGATCAAGGAGACCATGGGAGTGCCCGCCCTGGGCGGCCTGGTCAGGCTTATCCGCACCATTTTTCTGATTACCATAGCGATAGAAGCGGTGGGCGCAATACTGCTGTTCCTGCGTTTCGCTCAGATATACCGCCTGCAGTCGGTATGGACGACCATTTGGCAGGCGGTGTTCCACTCCGTGTCCGCTTTTAACAACGCCGGGTTTGACATCGTTGGACCGAACTTCAGGAGCCTGGCCCACTTTCAGCGGGACCCCTGGATATTGCTGGTCATCGCCGGCCTCATTATCCTGGGGGGGCTCAGCTTCGTCGTGATGGTGGATGTGGCCCGAAACCGGAGGTTCAGCAGATTGAGCGTGAACAGCAAGATAGTCCTGGCCATGACCGGGCTGTTGCTGGGTCTGGGTACCATCGCCATACTGGTGACCGAATACGGTAACCTTCAATCGCTTGGCCCCCTCCCCTTCCCTTACAAGGTGCTGAATGCCTTCTTCACGGCAGTGACCCCCAGGACGGCCGGCTTTACCACCCTCGATCTCGGCAGGATCGCAGATTACACGCTGGTTCTGGTGATAGCCCTGATGTTCATCGGCGGGGCGTCGGGCTCGACAGCCGGAGGCATCAAGGTCAACACCTTTGGCGTTCTGGTGGCCGTCATTCTGGCGGCGGTCAAAGGCAGGCAGTACCCGGAAATGTTCCGCAAGGAAGTGCCGCAACAACTGGTTCACCAGGCGCTTGCGGTGGTGTTCCTGGCCTTCGCTCTTGTTTTCGCGGTGGTCTTCGTGCTTACGCTGACTGAGAGCGCTTCCTTTCTGAGGCTTGTCTTTGAGACGGTATCAGCGTTCGGCACGGTGGGGCTCAGTACGGGCATTACTCCGGAACTGTCGACTATCGGCAAGCTGGTGATCATGTTCGTCATGTTCGTTGGACGCGTGGGCCCGTTGTCGCTGGGCCTGGCCTTCGCGGCAAGGCGTCAACCTGCCAGATATAGGTACGCCCAGGAGTCGGTGCAAATAGGTTAAGGAAGAAGCGCATGAAGAAACAGATCGTGATCATTGGGTTGGGACGCTTCGGCACCAGCGTAGCCAAGACACTATTCGAACTGGGGCACGACGTGATGTGCATCGACTCCAATGAGAGGAACGTGCAGGATATCTCGCCATTCGTCACCCATGCCGTTCAGGCCGATGGCACTAACGAGGAAACGCTCAGGGAACTGGGCATCACCAATTTCGATGTGGCCATCGTGGCTATCGGAGAGAAGGTCGAGGCCAGCGTCATGGCCACGGCTTTGTTGAAACGCCTGGAGCTACCCTACATCGTAGCCCAGGCCACCAACGACTTGCACGGCAGCATCCTGGAGAAGATAGGGGCAGACAAAGTGGTCTATCCTGAGGTTGAAACGGGCCGCCGGGTGGCTCACCGACTGGCTTCCCCCAGCGTGATCGATTACCTGCCCCTCACTCCCCACTACGGAATATGCAAGATGACGCCTCCGAAGCACTTCCTGGACCACACTTTTGCTGAGTTGGAGTTGGGCGCGAAAGAGAAGTATGGCATCAGCGTCCTGGCTATTATCAGACGGGATGAGGTGATCCTCAATCCGACCAAGTTCGAGCGTGTTGAGGCCGA
>JAUSJJ010000111.1 GCA_030647705.1 Dehalococcoidia bacterium | reverse complement strand
CCAGTCCCTGTTCTCCCAAGGCGCTGCTACAGTACGAAGACCACACGTATTCCTCGGGGAGGTTAGCCAGTCCCGCCTTGATTGGGTTATCATGGACATAAGCAACAGCCTTCATCACGTCAACTGGAGTTCTGAGCGCCCGTTCATAGAAACGCGCTTGCCATATCCCGCCGCCTGAGCCTGACAGCGCTCCAATCTGTCGAGCCGTATGCAGCTTCAAGCTGTGCATCAGCCGGGAAACGCTGCTGTCTGCTCTTGGAGTGACTACCAGATGAGCGTGGTCTGGCATAAGAACGTATGCATGAACTTGGTGTCTCAGACGCGTGCGCAAGTATGTTATGGTGCTCACAAACGCCAGGCAATAATTCCTGTCGACAAATAGCGGCTGCCTACCCTTTACGGTCGTGGTGACGAGGTAAGGGAATCCTTCATTCGGGTAGCGCCGGAAATCTGGCACGCGATCTCCCCAAGAGAAGTGGGACGGTCGGGTTAGGAAACCCGACCTACGGAGTGATGCAGCCTCTCCTTCACGACCTCAAAAGGCAACGAAGGCTCTCCTTTGCGCTCCGCGATTATCGCCAGGTCTTGCAGGTCTTCAACCAGTTCTCTGTACTCTTTCAAAGACAGGAGTACGCCGGTCTTGCGCCCCTTCTCCGTGACCACGAAACGTCTCTTGTCCTGCTCCAACGTGAACTCCTTGTCGTGGCCTGATTCCGCTGCTCATTATACCGCAAAGTCGAGGAAAAGCCGAACTTGAGCAGCAGCGAAAGTAGCGATCTCACTCCACCTTCTGCACCCGCAGCATGTTGGTGGTGCCCGCCACGCCAATGGGCACGCCCGCCACCATGACCACCAGGTCTCCCTTCTGAATCAGCCCGGCTGTCTGAGCGATGTCAACTCCGGACTGCAGGAGATCGTCCAGGGACGTGCACTGCGGGGCCAGGATGGGATAGACTCCCCAGGACAGGTTCAGTTGCCTGAGCGTGGCCTCGCTGGAGGTCATCCCCAGAATCGGCACGCGCGGGCGATAGCGGGACACTCTGCGCGCCGTGCTGCCGGAAGTAGTGAAGGCGATAATAGCGCTGGCGTTGAGCTGGTGAGCAGTGCGGCAGGCGGCGTAGCTGATGGCATCGTCCAGGTTGGGCGCGGGGTCGAGTCCCATCTCCCTGAGAATGGTCTCGTATGGCAATGCAGTTTCCGTCTGGACAGCAATCTGCGACATCATCTTCACCGCTTCGACCGGGTAGCGACCGATGGCGGTCTCCTCGGAGAGCATCAGCGCATCGGCGCCGTCGAAGATGGCGTTGGCCACGTCGGTGGCCTCAGCCCTGGTGGGCCGGCTGTACTCGACCATCGACTCCAGCATCTGAGTGGCCACGATCACCGGCTTGCCCAGGTGGTTGCACTTGCGGATGATCTTCTTCTGGGCCAGCGGCACCTCGGCGATCGGTATCTCGATGCCCAGGTCCCCTCGGGCCACCATCGCGCCGTCCGCGACCTCCAGTATCTCGTCTATGCTGTCCATCGCCTCGTGTTTTTCGATCTTGGCGATGACGGGCACATTCGCCCCCTTTTCATCGAGCAGCTTTTTCAGCTTGCGGATATCCTCCGCGTCCCTGACGAAGGAAAGCGCCACCAGGTCTACCCCTTGCAGCAGCCCGAAGTCTAGATGCTTGATGTCCTGCTCCGTCAACGCCGGCACATCGAGCCGCACGCCGGGCACGTTAATGCCCTTCTCCCATCCCAGCTTCCCCCCGACCAACACCCGGCATTGTATCTCGTCCGCGGAAGCCCCCAGCACCTCCAGACTGATGGAGCCGTCGTCCAGATATATGGTGCTGCCTGTCTTCACCGCTTTGGGCAGAGAGGGCAAGGAGATGGAAATGCGGGCGGCGTCTCCCACGGTATCGGCGGTGGTGAGCACCAGGGTAGCGCCGTCCTCCAGCATGACGCTTTCGGAGGTCAGCTTCCCTGTCCTCACCTTGGGGCCGGGCAAGTCCTGAAGTATGGCGACCGGCTTCCCGCACGCTACGGCGGCCTGGCGTATCGCCTGAATGGACGCCGCGTGTTGTTCGTAGCTGCCGTGGGCGAAATTCAACCGGGCCACGTCCATACCGGCAGCAATCAGCTTTCTCAGCATATCTATGGAGGCTGTCGCCGGGCCGATTGTGGCCACAATCTTGGTCCGACGACGCACTAATGTGGAAGATCGCTTCTCTGACATGTTTTTCGCTCTATGCCTGCCTTTCACCGAAAGTCTACCACATGCCACCAAGAGAGACAATCGCCTCTACCGAAGCCTGCGTTACTTCCTGTCCTCTTTTGTTCCCCTCATCCGCCACGCGGCAACCCCCACGAAGAGCACCATCAACGCAACTGCCGCTGTACGCAGCAGCGTGCCTGCCGTTGAGGCAGTCGAAGAGGCCTCCCTGGACGTGGTAGGTGTATCACTCGGAGCCATTGTTGACTGCGCCGCCGGCTGCTTCTGGGCCGGGGGTGGAGAGAGTGTAGGTGAGGGCGAAGGTCTGGCCGACGGGGTTGGCTGGGGTGGGGTTGCTGTGGCGGTGGCAGCCGGTGGAGGCGTGGGCTGAGGCTGAGGCGTAGGTGTGGGGGCAAGGGTCGGAATGACCGTGCTGGTAGCGGCGGGCGGCAGTGTGGGGGTAGCGGTGGGCAGCGTGTAGCCAACGCCGGGCGAAGGCGCAGCACTGTCACTGAAGCCGGCGTCGGAACCCAGGCGTTCCAGCGAGTGCCCATCGGACACTCTAGGCAGCGGGGGCTTGTTGATCGCGTAGTCGTCGCC
>JAUSJJ010000106.1 GCA_030647705.1 Dehalococcoidia bacterium | reverse complement strand
GACGCAGTGGCCCAGGTCACTGCGAGCACTGGCCTGTCCCGGAAACAGGTCTACCGGGCGTGGCTGAGTTTGGAGTAGGGAACAAGGAGACTGCATTTGACGCGTGATTTGGCCGTCCTCGTGATCTGCCTATTAGCCGCTGTTTTCATAATCTTGGGCACACTTCAAATTATCTACGCCAAGCGTGTCGCCCGATGGGTGAACACCGTGTTCTGGCCTTCGTTTTTCGGGTTCCTTGACTGGCTACTATTCGAACGAGTGAACAGACTCAATGGGTCGGGGTCGAGAAGCCCGAATGAGCAGTCCTCGGGTTCCCGGACAAAGGCCTACCGGCCGCCTGCCGGTCAGGTCTGGGCGGCCCGGCTGGTCGGGATCTGGTGCATATTGGCAGGGTTGGGCGTGCTGGTCACGGCCCTCAAAGTCTTCCTGTAGGGCAGGTTTCCCAACCTGCCCTTTACACTCTGTCGGGTTAGGAAACCCGACCTACCATCTCAAAAACGAAAGCGCTTGGCTCGGAGGCCGGAATGACGGTTTCGCGCCAGTGTATTTTCGTTCCTGATTGTGATAGAATAGCTGAACTTTACGAAGGGAAACACTGGTGTCTGAACGAATCTTCATCGGGGTGGCCTGGCCTTACGCCAACGGGCCGCTCCACCTGGGACACGTAGCCGGAGCCTATCTTCCCGCCGATATCTTCGCTCGCTACCACCGCATCAAGGGTGACGAGGTGCTCATGGTCTCCGGCAGCGACCAGCACGGCACCCCCATCACCGTCCGAGCAGAGCGAGAGGGCAAGACCCCCAGAGAAGTCGCCGACTTCTATCACCAGCAGTTCAAAGATAGCTTTCAGGGCCTGGGCATCAGCTTCGATCTTTTCACCAACACCGGCACGGCAAACCACGCCGCGGTGGTGCAGGACTTCTTCCTCAATCTGGTGAACAAGGGCTTCATCTACAAAGGGACGATGTCCCTTCCCTACTGCCCCAAGGACCAGCGCTTCCTTCCCGACCGCTACGTCGAGGGCGCCTGCCCTTACTGCGGCTACGTCAACGCCCGTGGCGACCAGTGCGACCAGTGCGGCAAGCCGCTCAATGCTGTCGAACTGATCAACCCTCGCTGCGCACACTGCAAGACCACCCCAATCATCCGGGAGTCTGAGCACTTCTTTCTGAAGCTTTCCGCCTTCCAGGAACGGTTGCTGGAATGGGTAGGCAAGCAGACCCACTGGCGGCCGAACGCATACAACTTCACCATGAACCTGCTCAAGGAAGGGTTGAGGGACCGCGCCATCACACGGGACATCCAATGGGGCATCCCGATACCGGTCGCCGGATTCGAAGACAAGCGCATCTACGTCTGGTTCGATGCCGTTATCGGCTACCTCTCCGGAAGCATGGAATGGGCTGGATCGAAAGGCACGCCGGACAAGTGGCGCGATTTCTGGCAGAAAGATACCAAGAGCTACTACTTCATCGGTAAGGACAATACGGCATTCCACACCATCATCTGGCCGTCCATGCTGATGGGCTACCAGGGGCTCAACCTGCCCTACGATGTGCCGGCCAACGAGTTCCTTAACATGGAGGGCCGGCACCTGTCCACCAGCCGCAACTGGGCGGTGTGGCTGCCCGATTATCTGGCCCGCTTCGACCCCGACCCGCTGCGCTACCATATGTCGATAAACATGCCCGAGACCTCCGACGCCGATTTCTCCTGGCAGGAGTTCCTCCGCCGCAACAACGACGAGCTGGTGGCAACCTACGGGAACCTGGTGCACCGCGTGCTCACCTTCACCCACAAGAATTTCGAGCAGGCCGTGCCCACTCCTGGAGAGCTCGACGCGGCCTCTAACGGGCTGCTGGCCAAGGCCAGGGCCACGCTGCAGTCCGTTGACGAGCAGCTCCACGCCTGTCATTTCCGGGAGGCCATACGCTCGGCGTTCGCACTGGCGCAGGAGGCCAACCGCTACCTGGACGCCAAAGCGCCCTGGAAGATGATCAAGACGGACCGCGCGGCTGCCGGCACTTCGCTGTACGTGGCGATGAACGTCATCTCCTGTCTCAAGACGGTGCTCTATCCGTTCCTGCCCTTCAGTTCCCAGAAGTTGCACAAACTGCTTGGCTATCAGGGCGAAGTCAAGGACGCCGGGTGGGTCTACCGGGACTTGCCCCCCGGCCAGAAGCTGGCTCAACCCGAGGCGCTGTTCATCAAGCTGGACGACAAGATAGCGGCTGAGGAAACTGCTCGACTTGGACAGTAGTTTCATCGTGGACTCTCACGCCCATCTGGACATGAAGCCTTTCGACGCCGACCGGGAGCAGGTTATTGCCCGCGCCCACGAGAAGGGCGTCAGGCTGATCGTGAATATCGGCATCGACTTGCAGTCCAGCCGCGAATCGGTTAAGCTGACTGAGAGATATGAAGGCGTCTTCGCCACGGTGGGCGTCCATCCTCACGAAGCGGACAAGCTGACCGAGGCCGCTTTGATAGAACTCGGTCAACTGCTGGAGCGGCCCAGGGTGGTAGCGGTGGGGGAAACGGGACTCGATTTCTATCGGAACCTGTCGCCCCGTGAGAAGCAGGTCGAGGCCTTTCAAAAACAACTCGCCCTGGCGCAGAGCCACGACAAGCCCGTAGTGGTGCACTCCAGAGACGCGTCCAGGGAGACATATGATATACTGTCGGCGTGGGCCAGGCCGGCGGGCCGGCCCATCGGAGTGCTGCACTGCTTCAGCGGGGACGTCCGACTGGCCTGGAAGTACGTGGAGATGGGGTTCTTGATCTCGATTTCTGGAACAGTGACGCGATCGTCGCAAGCGGCTGAGGTGGCTCGCGAGTTGCCGATGGACAAGCTGCTGGTGGAGACAGACTCGCCGTTCCTGACGCCTCAGCCCATCAAAGACAGGCGCAATCAACCGGCGTATATCACAACTACAGTGGAAAAGATAGCTCAGGTCAGAGGCATCTCTTCGGAGGCCGTGGCCAGGAGGACGGCCCAGAACGCGATAAGCCTATTTAACTTGGGAGTACCCGTACCTTGCCCATAACCTCTATCTACGAGCCGGTACACGATGAACTCAAGCTGGTCGAGGACAGCCTCAAGTCGCTGGCCAGGGTCGATTCTCCGTCCCTGATAAACCTGCTGGGCCACGTCCTGACCCCGCAGGGGAAACGCATCCGTCCGGCGTTGACGCTGCTCGCCGGGAGGTTCCATAACTACAACCTGGAGAAGCTCATCCCCATGGCCACCGCAGTGGAGATGCTGCATACGGCCACGCTGATCCACGACGACACCATAGATAACTCCGTGCTGCGCCGGGGCAGGCCCACCGCATCCAGCCTGTGGAGCAGCGGCATCGCGGTGCTGGCCGGAGACTATCTCTTCGCCAACTCGGCCAGACTGGTCAGCACCACGGATAACGTCAGAGTGATGCGCCTGTTCGCCGAAACGCTGATGACCATCTGCGGCGGTGAGCTTTCCCAGAGTTTCGCTTCGTACGAGTCGAGCCAAGGCAGGCAGGACTACTACCGCCGGATCGGACAGAAGACGGCATCGCTGTTTTCCATGGCCACCGAATCAGGCGCCGTGCTCAGCGACGCCTCTGAGAGCTCCATCCGGTCGCTGAGGGATTACGGCTACGACCTGGGCATCGCCTTCCAGATCATCGACGACATTCTGGACTTCACCGGCGAGGCCGCCGAGATGGGCAAGCCGGTGGGCAACGACCTGCTGCAGGGGACTTTGACGCTGCCTGCCATTCTCCTCATGGAACGCCATCCGGACGATAACCCGGTATCCAAGTTGTTCGGCGGGGAAGACGTCGAGAAGAACGTGAATTTGACCGTGGACATGATACGCAACTCCGATATCATCCACGAATCATTCCAGATAGCGAACGAGTTCTGCACCAAGGCTCATCATGATTTGACGTCCCTGCCTGATTGC
>JAUSJJ010000092.1 GCA_030647705.1 Dehalococcoidia bacterium | reverse complement strand
ACCTCCGCCTCTTCATCGCCAACCGCATCCTTGATCAGGGCAGTCGTCGCCGGCACATCTTTGCCCCAGAGATGACGGGCGTCTCTGATCTCCACCGAATCATCGTTGACCCAGATGTATACCGGGTGGTTGGCCTTGCCGGTTATGACGATGTAGTCGTGACCGGCCCAGCGAAGCTGGCTGCCAAAGCCTCCGCCGACGCTGGTGTCGCCGTACAGGTTGTAGGCCGGGGACTTGAAGGTGAACTTGCCCTTGCTGCCCGCCCCCAGCCCCGTGGACGCCAGGGGCCCTATGCCGAAGATGAGGACGTTGTCCTGGCTTAGCGGATCGATCTTCGGGTCCACCTTCAGGAAGTGCTCCCACAACAGCCAGGCGTTGATCCCCTCTCCGCCCATGAACTTCTGCCACAGTTTCTCCGGGACGGGTTCTTTCGATATCTTCTCGCTGCTCAGGTCGATCCGCAGGAGGTCTCCGTGACCGTACATGTTCTCAGGCCTTCCTGGCAACCGATTGCCTCTTGTTCTTCGTTACCCTGGAGGCCTCGACAAATTGGAGGCAGGACTGCGCCGGCCGGGGCATGTGCGGGTAAAGGTGTCCCACCGGCGGGCAGTACTCGGCGCACAAGGGGTTGCCGCCGCACAGATCGCACTTGAGTATCTCCCTGGCCGGTCCCACCTGGATGGCTGCAAACGGGCAGGCCTCCACGCAGGCAAGACACTGAATACATTTCTCTTCGTTGATGATGACCGCCGCCGTCTTCGGGTCTGTGTGCATGGCGCCTGGGACAGGACAGGCCGCCTGGCAAGGTGCGTTCTTGCAGTGGCGGCAGATTATGGGGAAAGTGGAATGGTCCTTCCTGGAGTGAACGAGTTTCAGCCTGGCCAGGGCAGGGTTTGCCGTGCCGGTGTGCTTCAGGGAGCACACTATCTCGCACGTCCGGCATCCGGTGCAGAAATCGGCAAATGCGGCGAGAACGTTTTTTCTTTGCGTCATGAGGATACTCCTACAGGCCGACTGTCCGGTCGGCGACCCTGTGCCGGTCAACAGATGCAAGATCAGGAGATGGTTCCTGGAATTGTAGAGAGGGCAGGCGCAAATGTCAAACAGAGTTGGGACCAGCCGTGGGCATGGCATCGCAGTATCTATGCCCCAGGCTTCAGCCTGGGGTACGGAAAAGACCTTTTGGGTGAAGACCGTCCGACTATCGAACACCTTTGCACTGTGCAAAGAGACCGTGGATTACGGTCGGGAGGTTGCGCTTGACAAGAGGGTGGCTCTTGTCGCACTATTGATTCCCTACTTTCTGGAGAATGGTGGTGGCAAAGACATGTCAGAGAAAACGGGGAACCGGAAGCAGACAGGCGAGGAACAGATCGTCCGCACCATCTGCGATAGTCATTGCGGAGGCGCCTGTGTGGTCAACGTCCACACCAGGGGGAACGAGATAGTCCGGCTGGAGACCGATGACGGAGAAGAAGCGCAACTGAGGGCCTGCGCGCGGGGTCGCGCTTACCGCCAGCGTGTCTATTCCGCCGATCGCCTGCTGTACCCGCTGAAGAGAACGGGGCCCAGGGGCGCCGGCGAGTTCGCCAGGGTGTCCTGGGATGAAGCAACGGATATAATCGCGCGGGAGATGAAACGGGTCAGAGATACGTACGGTCCCGCCTCGATCCTCTTCTTCTGCTCCATGGCCGATGCCCACGCCGTGAACCACGAGCAGGCCATGCACAGACTCCTTTGCAGTTTCGGGGGCTACACCGCGCCCTGGGGCGCTATCTCTAATGAAGGCGCCAGTTTCTCAGCAGGCGTGACATACGGCACCGCTTACGGCGGGATGCACATGCCGGAGGACTACCTTAACTCGCGCCTTATCATCATGTGGGGTTGGGACCCGGCCACTACTATTCAGGGCACCAACACCGCCTGGCACCTGGCCCGTGCCAAGGAAGCAGGCACCGAGATCGTCTCGGTCGATCCCAGGCACACCGATTCAGCCGCTGCCTTCGCCGACGAGTGGATTCCGATAAGACCAGGCACAGATACGGCTGTCCTGGTGGCCATGGCCTATGTGATTGTCAAGGAGAATCTTCAGGACAAACGCTTCATCGATACCTATACTATCGGCTTCGACAAGTTCAAGGACTACTTGCTTGGCATGGAGGACGGGGTGGAGAAGACGCCCCGTTGGGCGGAGGAGATCAGCGGCATCCCCGCTGCGTCGATAGCCGACCTGGCCCGCCGCTATGCAGGGGCAAAGCCTGCCGCGCTCATTGCCGGCTACGCTGCGGGCAGGACCGCGTTTGGCGAACAGTACCACCGGGCAGCGTCTACGCTTACGGCGATCACCGGCAACATTGGCGTTCACGGAGGGAGCCCCGCTGCGCTGACCATAAGGGGCGGGATTTGGGGCGGGCGGTCTGTATTCAGGGCTTTGCGGTCGGCGACCCACATAGCCAGCCTGCCAAACCAGGTGGAATCAGGCGCTCCGCCTCGATGGAACGCCCTCCCTCACCGCGGCGCCAGCGTGAACTCCAGCGCCCGCGTGAACGTCAGCCTGTTCGCGGATGCCATTATCAAAGGTAAGGCGGGTGGCTATCCGGCTGATTTCAAGTTACTCTGGCTGTCCAACACCAACTATCTGAACCAGCTTGGCGATATCAACAAGGCTGCAAAGGCGTTCGAGAAGCTGGAGTTCATGCTGGTCACGGAACAGTTCATGACGTCTACGGCTAAGTTCGCCGACATTGTGTTGCCTGTATGTACTTATATGGAGCGAAACGACTTCTTCGCTTCGGGAAACAGCGACTTCTACGGCTTGGTGAACGAGGCCGTAACGCCCCTGGGAGAGTCCAGGTCGCAACTGCAGATCTGTGAAGCGCTGGCGGAGAAGCTCGGCATCACTGACTACAACGACAAGACCGACGAGGAATGGGTGAAATCGATTGTTGCGAAGCTTCCCGGAGAGGAAGGTTTTCAGGACTACCGCACTCTCAAAAGCCATGGCGTTCATAAGCTGAAGTCCGCCGAGCCGGTGGTGGGATTCAAAAAGGAGATAGACGATCCCGAGCATAACCCTTTTCCTACCCGGTCCGGGAAGATCGAAATCTATTCCGAGCGAGTGGCGGAGATGAACCATCCGCTGATTCCCCCTGTTCCCAAGTACATCGAGACCTGGGAGAGCCGCAACGATCCCCTGGCCGGGAAGTACCCGCTGCAGCTCATCACCAGTCATTTGAAGCGACGGGCGCATAGCCAGTTCGATAACCTGCCTTGGCTGCGGGAGCTGCAGACCCAGGCGCTCGCCATCAACCCCCTCGATGCCGGGTCGAGAGGCGTCAACACCGGGGACCTGGTCAGGGTCTTCAACGACAGAGGCGAAGTGGTTATTCCGGCGCGGGTGACGGAGAGGATCATGCCTGGGGTGGTAGACATGCCGCAAGGGGCATGGTACAACCCTGACCGGAACGGCGCCGACCGCGGTGGCAGCGCCAATGTGCTCACTAAGAACGCGACCTCACCGGCCGGCGCCTTCACCGGGAACACCGCTTTGGTGCAGGTGGAGAAATCCGCAGAGTAGGCTGCGTTTGATGAACTTCTCAACGGATACGTTGATGCCCAAGCCGGAGTAATCCGCACTGCCTTGAGCAAAGCGGCTCAAAGGAGAAGGGGGCTTTCGTGCTGTACGAAAGCCCCCTTCTCCTTTTCCTGTCCTGGCCTCTGGTCTCGCCCGGAGAAGCCTCTTTTGCTTTGTCAGTATTCTGTCAGCTTTTACTCCCGCTTTGTCAGGTGGCTGACAGTCTACCGTCTTAGACTAAGGCGTAGATGAGCCGGATGCGGTCTGCCGTATTGGTCGCTGAGGCCGCAAGAACACTGGCGAGGAGGTGAAACCAGAGCACAGGGGTCACTGGATCACGTTACCTGCTAGAAGGATGGGAATATCAAGGGCGAAAACAACCAAAGAAGAGAAAGGAGAATCTGCACAATGAAGATGAAGAATAGAACGCCGAGGCGGGGAGAAAAAGGCTTTACGCTGATCGAGTTGCTGGTGGTGGTGGCCATTCTGGGCGTGCTGGCGGCTGTGGTTGTGCCGAATGTCAGTAGATTCATGGGGTCGGGCAAGACCGAGGCCGGGCAGACTGAACTGCATAACGTGCAGTTGGCTTTGACCGCCATGATGGCCGACCAGGACCAGAGCACTGTGACCGCGATAGCCCCGGCTCTTGCTACTAACGGCATGGCAGCGTTCCCGGATGCAACCTACGCGCTGTACGGTACGGCGGCAGGCAACTACATTCAGAAGGCAACCACCAACTACTACTTCTCGGTCGCTGTTGATGGCACCGTTCGCGGGTGGTGGGATACCCCTGGAACCCTGGAAATCGGCGTTGTAGACGCGCCGTAGTGGTGCGCTGATCGAGTGGACCTTGGCTTGGGCTGGGCATGATTTGGAGTTTGCCAAGGCAACCTGAAGAGGCAGGCATCCGAGTCATCCTCGGATGCCTGCCTCG
>JAUSJJ010000082.1 GCA_030647705.1 Dehalococcoidia bacterium | reverse complement strand
CCTGGTATAGTTTGCGTTGCTTTGTTCATAAGTTTTCACCTCCTTTCTTGGCTTAAATAGCCCATGGAGTCCCACCAGGTGTTGGAATATTTTCCCGAATATTTTCACAGGAATTTCACAACCTGATGGGACCGGCATTGGCTATTTACATCCCTGGCGCCAGTAAAGCCTTCGCCTCTTTGGTCTCTAGCCAGTCAACAAGGCACGCCTCACCGCACCAGGCCCCAAGCACGGTATGGGGTATCTCCCTATCGTCAAGAAGCACTAGACACCCCCATCCCATGACTTGGTCATACTTATGCTTCTCAGCGCACATTGAGCACTCAAGGTCCGGGACTGGGTCAGTGATGTTCAGTACGATTGGCGCCTTTGTACTTGCCATTTGCTTCACATCCTTTCTACTTCAGAAGCAGTAACATTTGATCGGTGATGTAGCGCACCCAGCTCCGTACATCTTTATCGGTCACACAATAAGCCTGTCTATTTACATCACCTGCAGACTCACATGCAAAAGCCTTTGGGGTTTTCGAGATTTTAATACTTACCTCGCTAGTATTATCGGCTGCGTTAATAGCTGACCTGGCCAGGTCACATATAGCGGCGCCATTGAGTTTTCCATTATCCGGTAAGTCCTTGTCGCCAATCAGGTTCATTATTGCCTTCAGAGCTTCCAGGGGGGTTATATTTTGTGGCATCTTGTTATCACCTCCTTTCTATTGGTGGGAAATGGCTATCTACCCAATTCTGCCGTAGTGCTAAGCTGCTAACTCCGCTCCCGTGACAATGGGGGCATTCAGAGTTGCAGCCCGGAGCGCCATGAACGCAGCGGTAATGGTGGCACCGTTCCAAGTTAGGGCCACACTCTATCTCTACCCAATTCGGCTCGGGGTCATTGATGGATACCTGAAACATTGCCTTAGTAGCGTGTAGGTCCAAGATAGTCATGGTGCCGCTCTCGGCGTCCAAAACATAGGCCCACTCGCAATCTGTGTCATCCAACCAGGTGACGACCCTCCTACCATAGGGGCCTTGACTGACGTAGAAGCCATGACAGAAGCACTGGGGGGCTTGCTTCGTTGGGTGCCACCCGCCTTTCTGTCGTATATAAGATGGGAAGATATGATCCCATCCACTAGGGTGTTCATCTAAGCAAACTTGAGAAATGCCGCTGCGTCTCCCTTGTACCGGTAGTGGATGATTCTGAAGATGTAGCTTCCCAAGCCGGTAGGGTAGCCATCCGAGTGGTGATAGACGCCTTCCCAACCGTCGCCTACGGGTCTGGCGATAACTGCCCGTGTACTCATAATGCCCCTGCCTTTCTCAGCTCCTCAAACACCAGGTTAGTGACCTTGTGTGAGGTAATCTCGTCAAAGCCCATCTTCTCCAGGCCCTGGTGAATGACGGGGAGTGCTTTTCTGGCAGCATTCCTCTTTCTTTTAGAGGCTCCAGCCAGCGGCCCGTGGGCAACCAGCATATGGGCCAGGCGCTCTGCTGGTGTATCCTTTGTCTCTCCACATATGGCACAGGGGGTAGGTTTAACTTTCACGCCGGCACCTCCTCTTCCCGGAACGCATCGGCATACGCCCTCTCAGCGCAGTACTCACTACAGAATTTGTCACCGTACAGTTCCTGGACGGTATAGTAATGCTCAGGCAGGAGATCCCCGCAACGGTCGCACTTGGGGAGTTTCTCGAAGATCTTATCCGCCCAGGCCAGGAGAGCCTTGAAAGTGCCGGTATCGAAAGGCATGGTCATCCCGCCGGTGGCGCCATGGCCGACTTTTGCCCTCTTCTCACCATCCTGGCGCCAGGCCTTGCAGATGGCGATGGCGGTACTCGCCGCCTCGCGGGGATCCGCGAAGGTCTTGAACTCCCCCTGGTATTTCTCGACCAGGGCATCGGGATTGGTATAATCAATACCCCCGCTGGAGACCTCTACAACGGGGGTACCATCAGGCCACTGAATTTGACGGGTTACTGTGTATGGAATGGTTCACATCCTTTCTGTTTACACCTCTATTTCACAGACGCCCACCTCGAGCTCATGAACTTCGGCGCAGAAGATGGTCTCCAAATCAATGGTTCTATCTATCAGGTCTTCCCACAGACTTTGCATCTCCTTTTCACCATCGGAGCCAAAAAAGCCATACTTGGCTTCGGCTTCATCTTTCTTCCCGTATGGATCCTCAATTATGAATCCATACACTTCTCCCTGGAGGTATTGATTGTAAGTCTCAACCTCATTCTCCAGCATGTCCCTGGCCCTGGTTACCAACTCAGGGGTTATCTCCTTTTGCACAGTCAGTTTATCGAGCATGGTGGAGTAATCAATGAAGATATACCCCACCATGCTCGTATCCCAACCACCTGAGTCCTCGTAGAACTTGCCAGTCCGCATCGCCAGGCCGCCATGGTCGTAAAGATAGAGAGGTAGAGCGACCACATCCTTTCGCTCCACAATCTCCTTGAGCTCCTCCCTTGTGATATCGGTCTTATCCCCTAATAAGTGCTTACGGTGGAAACAGACCATTTTCCCCGCGTTGTCCCAGTCAGTACGGGGATTGGGGGGATTTTCGTCATAGTAAATGTGGATTTTGTAACCTTTGTAAACCTTAGTTTCCAGCGGTTTCATTTAATACCTTCCTTGAAAGCATCTCGGATTGGGATTTTCCAGAGTGCCGAATGGATGGCCAAAGTGTGGTACACCGTAGGCTTTTATTCCGTAGATGCTGCCGTCCATGTCCACCATGTAACGCCCTGAGCTACCCACATCAACCTTTGTCCATCTCTTCCCGGGCTTAATAGTTGTTTTGGCATTATTCAGGTTAGCTTCACAATCCAGTTTTGCCCTTCGCAAACCTGCAATTTCGCCCTCCTCGACCTTCCTGGCGAATTCTTCTATTGTCAATTTGATTCATCTCCCTTTAAAACATTGCAATTTGCTTAGTTTCGTATTCGGCCAGTACCTCGGCCGGCACGGGCTTGCCTTCGCGGACAGCCGCTTTCACCAGCATCCGGTGCTCATAGATAGCTGAGTGAAAGTCGGGCTGCTCCCTTGCAACCCTGCCCCCCACTCTTTTCAGCAGCTCCCTGGCTGCCGGCGTGTCGGGCATAACGGCGTGCCGGTTTGACCAATGCCCATGAAAAGCCTGCCCGCAATCTCTCAGGGAAATACCTGCCGCGGCAAAGGCTTGGTTCTGCTTATCGAGTAAGCGGTTGCTGCCGCCGATCCTTACGGAGAGTTGGCCGGGGAAAAGCTTCACATATTCGGCTCGGGTCATTTGCCATGGCTCTTTTGGCACACTTTGCCTCCTTTCTATCCCACGAATATACCCGAGCCTATTTGGTCACCCTTATGCGTTGCATGCTCCTTAATCAGGTTCACAAACTCCTGGGGGAACTCATAGTCGACGGCGCCCAACATCTTGTTCAGATGGATGAAGTACTTCGAGTTACTCTCTTTGAAATTGAGTACTCCCTTTCGCGTCTCAACGTCCACTGTGCCAATGGTCCTGTCGCCCTGGAACGTGTAGACTTTCCCATCCGGGTTCGGGTAGACTATGATGTCGTCAGGCTTTCGCATGCCTGGGAATTGATAGTTGAAAGTGCTTACTTTAGCCAATATTCACCACCTTTCAATTAGCCATAACCTTTAGGAATGCGCCCAGTTGATTCGGGCAGATCTCTCTAATCACCTGGATGACGGCAATGAGATCCTTCTTCGTCCGGATTTGTTTCTTCACCCAGGAGATGTTTCCATTGACATACGACTCTACTATTTCGGATGCCCGTTCTGGCTTCATTGACGCCTCTCTTCCCGGAGCTGACCGCCCCGCTGCGGGGCCACAAAGCTCCGGTTATATTTTCAGCAAAATCCCCGTTCATCCATTTGTAGTGCTTAATTTGAACGGGGATTGTAATAAAGGGCGCAATAATATAAGTGGTCTCTGTGGCCTCGAGTGCCGAGCGATTAGTTATTCAGTTGTGGGTACCGGTACTTTATCTGCGCATACCACCTCCTTCTCTATTGGCTTGTCGTCGTCCCATGTCTTGGGCGCATCGCTCTCACAGCGATACGCGTAGGCGACAGCCTCTTCATTCTCGTCGTCGTAGTTGCAGACGACCTCGTAATAGGTGCCGAAGTCATGGGGGTTGCCTTTAACAGAAAGATAGGCTCCCTCCGGCTCCGGCCCCAGCTTCTTCCTGATCAAGTCCAGGAAGCGCCGGCACTCAGCTTTCATTGGGCCTATATAGTCGCCGGTAGGCTCGACCTGGACACACTCCTCTTCGTAGGGGGCGCTAGCTATGGAAACGAAATCTCTAGCCATTCATCACCTCAGCCAGGGTGTGTTTCTCACCAAAGTAAAGGTCCCGCTCTATCTTTAGTCCCGCAGGCCCGCGGATTTCCTCCATCTCCTTCAGGGAGAAATTGCCCAGCTCGTTCTCCAATCCCTTCACGTAGCCGAAGAAGAGCACGTCGACTTCCTTCCCCTGCCCGTTATGGGATGCTTCCACCTCAGAGCCATCCTCGAGTACTGAGTTGGCTTCAGTTGCGAACCAGGTCCACTGATTCCAGGGGCAGAAGAACTTGACGATTATCTTGACATCCTTCGGGTCCTTATCTTCCTGTGAATACAGCTTGGGGAATTTCTGTCTCAGTTCTTTGGTTAGTAGTTTCAAGTTTCACCTCCT
>JAUSJJ010000072.1 GCA_030647705.1 Dehalococcoidia bacterium | reverse complement strand
CCACTGTCCGCCACGTACATGTGAAGGTCGGGATCAACGTCTACGTCCCAAGGGTAGGACAACTGTCCATCCCCTGACCCCGAAGTGCCGAACGTGGCCTGGAGTTGGCCCGATCCGTCATATTTCCTGACTGTGCCACTGACTCCCAGAGCGACATAGACATAGTCCTGGCTGTCCACTTGTTAAGGTACGAACCGCTGGAGTCCATCTCCTGGACGCGGTTGTTGCCGCTGTCGGCTACGAACATGTTACCACTGGAGTCAATGTCCACGTCGTTAGGGGTAGCTGAACTGGCTTCCAGGGTTGCAGGGCCGGGGAGCCCTCAACTTGACATCTTCGCCTCCTTACGTTAGAAATAGCATGTTCCGATCTGATGGAGGAGAGAATCGATGGATATCGTTGAGGCAATACGCACGCGGCGGAGTGCCAGGGGCTTCAAACGCACCCCGGTTCCAAGAGGGGTCATCACCGAAATCCTGCGAGCTGCCAGCCATTCGCCTTCGACCATGAACACGCAGCCCTGGGGTATCACGGTCGTTGCCGGGCAGGTACTGGAGGATATCAAACGGGGGAACATCGACGCATTGAATTCCGGCGTGGCTCCGCAGGGAGAGGTGCCTTTGCGCCCCTATGAAGGCGCCTACAGGCAGCGACAGGTCGACCTGGCCATCGAGATCTTCAGACTGATGGGCATAGCCAGAGAAGACAAGGAAAAGCGAACAAGCTGGATGCACAGGGGCTACCGCTTCTTCGATGCGCCGGCAGGCCTCATTCTGACCATTGACAAGTCACTTGACGATTCCCCTCTTTCTCTGCTGGACATGGGCGCCATCATGCAGACCATCTGCCTGGCTGCGCTGGACCACGGGCTTGCCACTTGCATAGAAGACCAGGCTGTGATGTTCCCCCAGGTGATCAGGAGGGTCACCGGCATGTCCGCCTCGAAGCGCATAGTAATAGGCATCGCCATTGGCTACCCCGATGCCGACTTTCCGGCAAACAGGCTGGAGACCAAACGCGAGCCCGTTGAGGCAATCGTCGATTGGTGCGGGTTCGACGAGAGGCAATGAGCCATTCAGAGAGGCTGGTGGGTTGAGCAGGTCACGTTTTGTCAAGGAGAGGGCGCCGATGACCGACTGGAAAGAACTCGCAGGGCAGTTGGAAAGCCGTCTCCGGCTTCGCACATTTCCGGTGGCCTACAGGAGATTGGAGAAGGCGGCAGACCTGGACGGAATACCGAAAGTCCGCAGGTTGGACCGCTTCTTTACCTTCTGCCAGTTGCCGGCGCTGGTGCGGACCAGAGGCTGGACCGTAGGGGCAACGGTGACAGACGACATGAACGCCCGTTGCGCCCGGATACACGGCCTGGCGGCTGCGACGGAAGAGACGATCGCTGAAGAGGCAGCCTCCCTTTCCACCACCTGGTTCTCCACTCCCGAGGAAGCCAGGAAGCAACTCTCAATCTACCCCAGGATAACCCCGGGTGAAGCCATCGTCCTGGCGCCGCTCGCTTCCAGCAAATTCGATCCCGATGTCGTTCTGCTTTATGGCAACCCTGCTCAGGTGATGTTCGTGCTCAATGCCCTTCAGTGGAAGGACTACGAGCGCTTCCGCTTCTTCTTCATCGGCGAGGGCGCCTGCGCCGATTCCCTGGCGCAGTGCTACGTGAGCGGCAAGCCTTCCGTGGCAATCCCCTGTTTCGGTGAGCGAAGGTTTGGAGAGGTCAGGGACGAAGAGCTGGTGCTGGCGCTGCCGCCCGGAATGGTGGAAAAAGCAGTTCTCGGGTTGCAGAAGCTTTCCGGCGTTGGGCTCAGGTTCCCCATTCCCTGCTACAGCGCTGAGTGCGACCCGTCGCCGGCTCTGGCCAGAGCGTATCCCGATGCGGCAAAACGTCGGCGGGAGAAGAAGGGCGGGTAGAGCCAGCCTGGCAGGCGATGAGAGACCGTTGGAGCGTTACTGCGATGGCACAATCTGCTGTCACACAAAGGGCATCACTTCAACCACGTCATGGCGAGCCAGCTTCAACCCATTGGCCTCGTGAGACTGGATTACTGCGTCGGCACTCGGCGCTTCAGTGACGCACCAGGATTCGCCGGTGGGTGACTGGTAGCAGTTGAGCGGCCTCACCCCGAAACGGTCTGCCCTTCGCGCGGCAATGTCCGCACGTAGTTGCTGCAGCAGTTGTTGTTCCCTGGATATCGTCTCCACGGTCAACTTGCAGCGGTCGTTCTTTCCGTGGTGGTCTATGAACTTCGGCATTGGCCTCCTCCCGTGCATTTCAACTTCAGTAGTTGCCCCACTGCCCCAGCATCCCTTTGCAGGAAGGCCATGTCGTCGCCCGTTATGGTCGGGACCAGTGAGCGCGCAATCCGGCCGCTCCTGGTTTGCCTGTCTCGGCATACGATAATGGTAGCTCTTTCTGAACGCACACGCCATTAGGAGACATCCGTAGTTCGAGGGCGGGAACCCCCGTAGTTTGCTGCAGCTTGAGAATAGTACTTTGGGGGAAATGAGGAAACGCGAGCGAACGGCGGGCTAGTACTTCGAGGCGCCCAGCTCCTCCATTTTGCCCGTTACAGTGTACACTACGCGTTCGCAGATGTTGGTGGCCCTGTCCGCCGCGCGCTCCAGATTGTGGGCCACCCATATCAGCCGGGTGGCCCGGCTGGTAGTGGTGGGGTCTACCATCATGAAGGTGAGCAGCTCACGGAAGACCTGGTCGTAGAGGCCATCGACCATGCTATCCATTTCAATCACCTGCTTGGCCAACTCGACGTCCCTCGCGATGAACGACTTGAGGCTCTTGTCGATCATCTCGATAGTCGTGTCAGCCATGCGGGGGATATCGATGAGAGGTTTCAACGGAGGCTCATCGCCGATCAGGATCGCTATCTTAGCTATCCCTTCAGCATAGTCTCCGATTCTCTCCAGTTCCGTGATGATGTTGAGAACAGCCACGATGGTGCGAAGGTCGCTGGCTGCCGGCTGTTGCGTTGCAATGAGCTCGATGCACTTGTCCTCGGTGAGGAACCTTTGCTGGTTGATCCGGGCATCGTCGACGATCACCTGGTGCGACAATGACAGGTCCCTTTTCTTCAGCCCCTCGATAGAACGAGCGATGGCTTTTTCCACCATGCTTCCCATGCTCAGCACATCGTCCTGGATCTCCTGCAAACGCTTGTGAAAAGCAGTCCTCGTTTCCATTGTCTACAATCTCCTCACGCGCCTGACCGGGCCGCCCGGCCATAGTATATTCCGGGCCGCCGCCTATGGCAAGTTCCCACCCCGCTCCGGGACATCCTCCGGCCGGCCGTGGCTTGCAGACGGGGCAAAGGCATTGCACCCGCTGTCTGACATGCGTTCTACTGCGTCCAGGGCGCCTATTTATGGCGCCGATCAGTCGTCAGCCTCGCTACAGTGCGTTTATCACCGCCATGACGCCGACGATGATCAAATAGACTCCCACGACGTAGGCGATGACGCGGGGCCAGGCGATGATCACGACCCCAGCCACGATGGCTATGATCCCTGCAATCATTCCACTCGCTGCGATCATTGGCATTGAGCCTCCTTCCAGGTATTCAATATCCAACACTCTCAAGGCTGGCCTTTCTGCGGCTACGTTCTTCATTATGATGCAAACGCAGCGAGTTTACAACGCCTGGCGGCGGTGTCCGGGTCATGGATGCGGCAATTCCCTGCGGCCGCACATCGTTGGCGCGTGATACACCGACGGTGGTGAAGGGCCGGGGGCGTCCCCGCGCGCTCAGTCCCCTCTCGGTCGAGCTTTAATCTTCCGCCAGGTTGTGCTATCATAAACGCCATCAGAGTTGTATCTGCAGTTCAATCAAGGCCTCTTGTCCCCGGTGGGAACGGAGGTCTGATTTTTGCGAGGGAACGAAATGGAGAAATCTGACTCGGTCCAAGCGCCGTCGAAAGCGGAGCTGCAGCGCCATTCAGCAGCCCATATAATGGCAGAGGCAGTCCAGGCGTTGTTCCCCGATGCCAAATTCGGCATCGGGCCTGCCATCGAGGATGGCTTCTACTATGACTTCGAACTCCCCCGCGCCCTGACACCGGACGACCTCTCCACGATCGAGGCCAAGATGCACGAGATCGTGGCGGCCAACGAGCCGTTCGTACGCCAGGAAGCGGACAAGCAGGCGGCCAAAGCCATCTTCGCGGCCCAACCCTACAAGCTGGAGCTGATCGAGGAGCTGCCTGACGAGAAGCTGACCGTGTACCGGCAGGGCTCCTTCACCGACCTCTGTCGTGGCCCGCACGTGGCATCTACCGGTGAGGTCAAGGCATTCAAGCTCTCGAGCATAGCCGGGGCCTACTGGCGCGGCAATGAGCACCGGCCGATGTTGCAGCGCATCTACGGCTTGGCTTTCCCCTCCAGGAAAGAGTTGGATGAGCACCTGAAGAAGCTGGAAGAGGCGGCTCGTCGGGACCATCGCAAGCTGGGCAAGGAGCTCGACCTTTTCAGCATCCACGAGGAGGCGGGGGCCGGCCTGGTGTACTGGCACCCCAAGGGCGCCCTTATCCGCAGTATCGTCGAGGACTTTTGGAGGGCTGAACACCGGAAACGCGGCTATGACCTTGTCTACATACCCCACGTGGCCCGGGCTGAGCTCTGGCAGAAAAGCGGCCACCTGGACTACTACCGCGAAAACATGTTCTCCGGCATAGAGATGGAGGGACTGACCTATCTGGTCAAGCCCATGAACTGTCCCGGCCACATTCTGATATACAAGTCCCGGCTCAGGAGCTACCGTGAGCTTCCTTTGCGCTGGGCAGAGTTGGGCACGGTTTACCGCTGGGAGCGATCGGGCGTCCTGCACGGGCTCACCCGGGTCCGGGGATTCACCCAGGACGACGCCCACATCTTCTGCCGGCCCGACCAGTTGGAAGAAGAGGTGATGAGGGTAATCGAGTTTGCCATCTTCATGTTGAAGACTTTTGGCTTCAAGGACTACGCGGTTTTCCTGTCAACTCGCCCCGAGAAATACGTGGGCACTCTCGAGATGTGGGAGCAGGCTACAGGAATCTTGAAAAAAGCGCTTGAGCGTCTGGAGGTCCCCTACACCGTAGACCCCGGCGAGGGCGTCTTCTACGGGCCCAAGGTAGATATCCAGCTCAAGGATGCCATAGGCCGCGCCTGGCAGGGCCCAACCACGCAGGTGGACTTCAACCTGCCCCAGCGCTTTGACGTGACTTATAACGGCGCAGACGGCCATGAGCACAATGCCGTCATGGTGCACCGGACAGTGCTGGGTAGCATGGAGCGTTTCTTTGGCTGTCTCATCGAGCATTACGCCGGGGCGTTCCCGTTGTGGCTGGCGCCCGTGCAGGCGGTCATCATACCCATTGCTGACAGACACGTCGAATA
>JAUSJJ010000067.1 GCA_030647705.1 Dehalococcoidia bacterium | reverse complement strand
TTCTGAAGGAATTCGGCTGGAGCCGCGCCGATACCGCCCTCATCTTCTCCCTCAACATCCTGGTCTACGGAGCAACGGCCCCTATCGCCGGAGCGCTGGTGGACAGATTCGGGCCGAGGAAGGCAATGCCTGCCGGCGCCCTGTTGCTCACGGCGGCAGCGGGGCTTTCCGCCCTGGGGAACTCCATCTGGCATTTCCTCATATTCTATGGCGTGCTCATGGCCATAGGCGCTTGCATCGCCGGATGGATACCCCATTCCGCCATGGCCGCCCGCTGGTTCGTGAAAAGGAGGGGTTTGGCCCTCAGTGCAATTGCCGCAGGCTTCGGACTGAGCCTCCTGATGGCCCCGGTGGTGCAGTATCTCATATCGACTCTCGGCTGGCGCTGGGCCTTCGCCGTGATGGGGTCATGCGTCTTCGCCATTGTGCTGCCGCTGGAGGCCATCATCCCCCGCCGGCAACCCGAGGATATGGGACTGCAACCGGACGGAGCGTCTGCCAGCAATACGAGCGCGATGCGGGCTGCCTCGGTCTCCGCCGAAGCCCTGGTGGTTGACAAGAAGTGGGCCGCCACAGACTGGACCCTGCGCAAGGCGATGAAGACACGGCGCTTCTGGCTGCAATTCATGGCCGGGTTCTGCCTATGGGGCATGGCTCAGACTCTCATTCTGGCTCATCAGGTGGCTTTCATCGTCGATATCGGGTACAGCACCATGTTCGGCGCCTTGATCTTCAGCCTGTACGGCGTGTTCTCGATCACGGGCAACCTGCTCGGCTCGATCTCCGACTGGATCGGAAGGGAAATGACCGTGACCCTGGGAGTCACCTCCGCCGTGCTGGGCATGCTGATGCTGCTCCTGGCGAACTTCATTCAACAGCCTGTGCTCCTTTATCTCTACGCTGTGCTGTTCGGGCTGGGAGTGGGCATCAACAGTCCGACCATTGTGGCCATAGCGGCCGACATATTTCCTGGCAGACACTTCGGCGCCATATACGGGATGATCTCGACCGCCTTCGGCATAGGCGGGGCCATCAGCCCCTGGTTAGGGGGCCGCATCTTCGATGCGACGGGCAGCTACGCATGGGCTTTCGCCATCACGGCAGTGAGCGCCTCATTGGCCTGTCCGCTGATGTGGCTGGCCTCACCCCGAAAAGTCAGGCTGGTCCCCGGCAGGGTCAAAAAAGCAGCGGCGCCAAAGGGCAGTTGAATCATTGAACGTTGAGAAAGGGAGAGTCATGCCCAAACGATCTTGGCTGTTTTACGGATGGATAGTGGTGGCGGTGGCCTTCGTCACGGTTGCCGTCGGCTATGGCATACGTTACTCATTCTCGGTCTTCTTCGTGTCCATCATCGACGAGTTTGGCTGGAGCCGCGCCGATACCTCGCTCATCTTCTCCATCAACCTGCTGCTCTATGGAGCGTTCGGCCCGATTGCCGGCAGCATGGTCGATAGGCTTGGACCCAGAGCCGTCATCGGATTCGGCGCCTTCGTCCTGGCTGTGGGCACAGCGTTGTGCGCCCTGGCTAACGCCATCTGGCAGTTCTACATCCTGTGGGGCATCCTGATGTCTTTCGGCATCTGCGTCCTGGGCTATGTCAGCCATACTCCTCTCATCTCCAACTGGTTCATTCGGAGACGAGGAACCGCCATCGGCATTTTCGGCGTGGGGCTGGCCATTTCCTTCTCCATGCCCACGCTCACTCAGTACCTCATAGACTCCGTAGGCTGGCGGGCCTCTTTCCTGGTGCTGGCCGCGCTTTCCGGAGCGCTGGTGATGCCCCTAGTCATTGCTTTCCAGAGGCACAAGCCCTCAGATATGGGCCTTGAGCCCGATGGGGTTAAGAGCAACCAGGCCGACATCTCCTCGGCCAAGGCCAGCCACCAGGCGCTTGTCGTCAACAAGGAATGGGCGGCCAGGGAATGGACGTTGCCCAGAGCCCTCAAGACATACCAGGTATGGGCGCTCTTCTTCGCCATGATGTCGGTATGGGGGCTTACCGTTAACGTTATTCTGCCGCATTTCGTGGCCTACTCGGTTGACCAGGGCTACAGCAAGATGTTCGCCACATATGTATACTCCCTCTACGGCATAGTCTACGGCGTAGGCAGCTTTATGGGCACACTTTCAGACCGCATCGGAAGGGAGCGGGCGGGTTTCCTTGCCTCAGGCCTGGCTGCCATAGGGGTGCTCATGCTCATCTTGAACCAGGGCAACTCCACTCCGTGGGCATTGTATGCCTACGCGGTGTTCTTCGGCCTGGGCACGGGGCTACACACTCCCAACATCCCGGCGGCGTGCGCCGATCTGTTCCAGGGCAAGCACCTCGGGGCTATCTACGGTTTCTGCACCTTCGGTCTGGGAATCGGCGGACTCTTCGGGCCATGGGTGGCAGGCCTCGTCTTCGATCGGTTGAACACCTATGTGCCTGCCTTTTGGATGTCGTTCGTGGCCGTCATGCTCTGCTCCGTGTTCGTATGGATAGCTCGTCCCAGCCGGGTGAGGGTAGTGGCGGGCATGGCGCCGAAATCGAAGAAGACGGCTTCAGCCTGACGAAGCGTCGTTTGCCTCCGCCAGGTCGTTGTGCTAACCTTGATAATATGACAGACACACCGACAAAACTGGCCAGACTTGAAGACATACTCCGGGAGATGGGTTCTGTTCTGGTAGCCTACTCCGGAGGCGTAGACAGTACCTTGCTTCTCTCCGTGGCCCACGATGTCCTGGGCCCGAAGGCAATCGCAGCCATCGCCACCTCGGACACTTATCCCGAGGAGGAGACCGAGGCCGCCCAGAAGTTCGCCAGGAGCATTGGCGCCAGCTTTATGGTGCTCCACACTGACGAGATGGAAGACCCGGCGTTCGTGGCCAACGACCCTAACCGCTGCTACTACTGCAAGCAGGAGCTGTTCGGCAAGCTGCGCAGCGTGGCAGAAAACGAGGGGCTGGCCTGGGTGGCCGACGGCTCCAATTCCGATGACGTGAGCGATTACCGCCCCGGCAGAAAAGCAGCCTCGGAGCTGGAGGTCAGAAGCCCGCTGCTGGAAGCAGGCCTGACCAAGAGCGATATCCGGGAGCTTTCCCGCAAGCGCGGTCTGCCCACCTGGGACAAGCCTTCCATGGCGTGCCTGTCTTCCAGAATTCCCTACGGTACCTCGATCACTCCGGAGCGTCTGGAGCGGGTCTTCCGGGCCGAAAGCTACCTGAGGGGCCTCGGCCTGAAACAGGTGCGCGTGCGACACCACGAAGACATCGCCCGCATCGAGGTCGAGGCCAGAGATATCCCGTTTCTCCTGGAAGCAGGAAAACGTGCAGAGGTCGTCGAAAAGCTGCGTGCGCTCGGCTACGCCTATGTCACGATCGACCTGGCAGGGTACCGGACCGGCAGCATGAACGAAGTGCTTGGGAAGACGAGTTGATAATCGCCTATTTCGATTGCTTCGCCGGGGCCGGAGGCGATATGGTCCTGGGGGCTCTGGTGGATGCCGGGCTGCCCCTGGAAGCCCTGACTGCGGAGCTGGCGAAGCTATCCCTCACTGGATACCAGGTCTCCTCGACGCGTGAGACCAGGAACGGGCTGGCCGGAACCAGGGTGGTGGTATCCGTGGATGACCACCCGACGCAGGACCGGCGCCTCAGCGATATCCTCCATCTCATTTCTTCCAGTTCGCTCCCCGAAGGGGTGAAACAGCGGAGCGCTGAGGTCTTCAGCAGGCTGGCCAGTGCGGAGGCCAGAGTCCACGGCATCGCCGCCGAAGCAGTGCACTTCCATGAGGTTGGCGCCGTGGATGCCATCGTGGATATCGTGGGCGCCGTAGCCGGGCTGCACCTGCTGGGAGTCGAGTCATGCTTCTGCTCAGCCCTGCCGGGCGGCGGCGGGTCGGTGAGGTCGAGCCACGGAACGCTCCCTGTCCCTGCACCGGCCACGCTTGAGCTCGTCCGCATGGCCCAGGCGCCGTTTCGCGCCGGCGCTTCCGAGGAGGGCGAGGTGCTCACACCCACCGCGGCCGCTATCTTCACTACCCTCGCCGCTTTCGAGCGTCCCCGGTTCACCCTGCACAAGGTCGGCTACGGGGCCGGCGCCCGGGACTTGCCTCACCTGCCGAACCTGCTCAGGGTCTGGATCGGCGAAACGATTGCTCCCGACGCGCCGGAGCTTGTGCTGCTTCAAACCAACATCGACGACATGAGCCCCGAGGTGTCCGGCTATGTCATGGAGCGCCTGCTGGAACAGGGCGCCGCCGACGTCTGGTTCACCCCCATCCAGATGAAGAAGAACCGGCCGGCAGTGATGCTCAGCGTGTTGGCGGCTGCTCCGCTGCAGGCCAGAATGGCGGAGACCATCTTCAGGGAGACGCCCACCCTGGGCATCCGCACGCAGCCGGTGCAGCGACACGAGATAGAAAGGGAGGCCGTGGAGTTTGAGTCCAGCCTTGGACCCGCCTCAGTGAAAGTGAAACGCATTGGCGGGGAAGTCCTGGACATCTCCCCTGAATACGAGGTCTGCCGCAAGCTGGCCCTGCAGAAGGGATTGCCTCTGCAACACGTCTATCGCCTGCTCAACGAAGAGGCGCGAGCGAAGCTTCTGCCCTAGTTGCTTGCATCCCCCGTTTCCGTTATCATTATGTCGGAACCGAAGCTGCCTGGCGGAGAGAATCGGAACGAGCGTCGAACAGACCAGAGAGAGGAGTCATATGCTCCTAGCGATTGACGTGGGAAACACCAAAGTCGCCATTGGCGTGTTCGAGGGCGACAGGCTTCGCGCCACCTGGCGCGTGGCCACCGATACCGATAACCTGGCCGACGAATACGCAGTGCTGCTGCTGGGTTTGCTCGCGCAGGAGCGGATAAACCTCGCCGATATCAAGGCTGCCATCCTCTGCAGCGTGGTGCCATCACTCGTGCCCATCTTCGAGGAGCTCTGCCAGAAGTATTTCAAGATAGCGCCCTTGGTGGTGGGCGCAGGGATCAAGACGGGCGTCCGCATCTGCATGGACAACCCCAGGGAGGTCGGCGCCGACCGTGTGGTCAACGCCATGGCCGCCCACCGGATGTATGGCGGGCCACTGATCGTCATCGATCTGGGCACGGCTACCACCTTCGATGTCGTCTCCAAGGACGGCGACTACCTGGGCGGGGCCATTGCGCCTGGCGTCGGCATCGCGGCGGAAGCTTTGTACAAGAACACCGCCAAGCTGCCCCAGGTGGAGCTGGTGCGGCCCAGACACGCCATCGGGAAGAACACCGTAAGCGCGATGCAGTCGGGGATAGTGTTCGGCTACGTCGGTCTGGTCGAGGGCATTGTGGCCCGCATCAAGCAGGAGCTCGGCGGCAGCGCCAAGGTCATCGCCACCGGCGGCCTGGCCGAACTCATCGCAAGAGAAACCAAGGTGATCGAGAAGATCGCCCCTGATCTGACGCTGGTCGGCCTGAAACTCGTCTACGAGATCAACCAGGCCAATCCTGCGCAGCCGGCCGCTGATTCGGAGAAGAAACATGCTCAAGGGCAAGAAGATTGTGCTGGGGGTAACCGGTAGCATCGCCGCATTCAAGGCGGTGGACCTGGCCAGCAAGCTGACCCAGGCCTGCGCCGAGGTCGATGTGATAATGACCAGGGCCGCCCGGGAGTTCGTCACTCCGCTTTCTTTCCGCAGCCTGACCCACCGCCCGGTGGTCACCGATATGTTCGACCCGGCATCGGAGCTCAGCGTGGAGCACGTTGCCCTCGCCGAGAAGGCCGAAGTGATAGTGGTCGCGCCAGCAACCGCCGACATCATCGCCAAGATCTCCTGCGGCATCGCCGATGAGATGCTCACTTCCACTATCCTTGCCACCAAAGCCCCGGTGGTGCTGGCTCCGGCGATGAACGTCAACATGTGGGAGAACCAGGTCACCCAGGACAACCTGGCGAAGCTGCGCGCGCGCGGATTCGTCGTCGTGGGGCCCGGCTATGGCAGGCTGGCCTGCGAGACCATCGGCTCGGGACGCCTTGCGGAGCTTCAGGATATCCTCGACACCGTCTCCCAGGTACTGGGGAGGAAAGGCGATCTGGCGGGCCGGAAGATCGTGGTAAGCGCCGGCGGCACCCAGGAGTCCATCGATCCGGTGCGCTGCGTCACCAACCGTTCCTCCGGCAAGATGGGTTATGCCATTGCCGAGGCCGCCCGCGACCGGGGGGCAGAGGTGACGCTGGTGAGCGCCGCTGCCAGCCTGCGCGCGCCGATGGGGATCAAGCTGGTCCCGGTGGAGACCGCCCTCCAGATGCACGCTGCAACCGCACAGGCGGTGAAGGGCGCAGACGCCTTGATCATGGCGGCGGCAGTGGCGGACTACCGGCCCAGGGCGGCGTCGGAACGGAAGATCAAGAAGACCGCCGCCAGACTAACCATCGAGCTGGTGCGGAACCCCGATATCCTCTCCGAAGTCCGGGGGAGCTTCCTCCGGGTCGGATTTGCCGCCGAAAGCGAGAACCTGCTGGAGAACGCCAGGGACAAGCTCCGCCGCAAGAAACTCGATCTCATCGTCGCCAACGACATCACGGCGCCCGGCGCCGGCTTCGGCGAGGACACCAACAAGGTGGTCATACTCGACCGAAAAGGCAGAGCCGAAGAGCTGCCGTTGCTGCCCAAGACCGAGGTCGCTGAAAGGCTGCTCGACCGGGTGGCGGCGCTGCTGCCTAGGAAAGGCTAGGGCCTGGATACCGGCCTCGCGGCTGCCTCCGCCTCACTCTGTGCAGCCGGTGTGAATGCTCCCGCTTCGCCATCTGCATGTTTTCCCTCAAGATGATACGGGTTTTCCCCCCAAACGGACTGCGTATGAGCGCCGTTGAAGTCACTTCGGATACTCTTTATCCTGTCTAATCGAAATAGGCGCCTGCGCTGCACAGCGGCCGGTCCCGCCTTTCGGGAAGGGGCCGCGCTGCGCAGCTATGACCCGTGAGAGGCCGTTCCATTCGACGGCTGTCAGGGAATTGTCAGGAAAAAGGGTGGCTTTTTTACGGCTTATTAACCTGCCGTCTTTACACCTGTGGTACAATCTTTACACCTGTGGTACAATGATATCGTCTCATGGTTGGGAAAAGAACCCGGGAGAAGCCAAAAGACAATAACCCTTTAGTATAGTTCGAATAGCATCTATAGTAGTACCCTAACCCTGAAAGGAGCTCATCATGAAGGCCTCTACACCCGGTATCATCTTCAGAATCGCCTTGATATTGACCCTGACCGTGGGCGCACTGCTGGCCGTCACCGTGCCGGCGCTGGCCGCCGTTCCGGTGGCCAACTTCACTGGCATTGGTGCCTTGACCGGCACCCAGACCATCGGTGCCGGTGAGACGGTGAACTTTACCGACACGTCAACCAACGTTCCCACAAGCTGGTCGTGGAATTTCGGCGATGGCACTCCTGCGGGGACAACGCAAAGCCCCACACATGTCTACGCTAGCGCCGGAACCTACACTGTGGCACTGACTGCGACCAATGCCAGCGGGTCACATACAACCACGAAGACAAACTACATAACCGTACTGGCATCCATGTCCCACACGGTGAACCTGGCGCTGTCCCCTGCCAGCCAGACTGTGGTCAGCGGAAACACCTTCACCGTCGTCATTGGTGTGACGCCTTCAACTGGACAAGCAGTATCGGCCATCGATGCCTTCGTCAATTTCAACCCGGCAGTGCTCCAGGTAGACTCGATAGTTCAAGCATCGACGACTCTACCTGTCGAAATGGCCAACTCCTTTGACAATACGCTGGGCTATGCCGACTTCTCCGGCGCGAAACTATCCGGCACCATGCCGAACACGGCGTTTAACTTGGCCACGATCACGTTCCACGGGATCGCCGGGGCCGCCAACAGTCCTGTCACGTTCAGCACGGCAGCCCAGGACTCGCTGCGCGCTACGACCGCCGCCTTCGGAGAAGGAGCGGTCACCGGCGCCTTGACCGGGGCTACCGTCACCGTGCTGGTGACGCCCACGGCCAACTTCACGGCGGCAGGCGCTGTGAGCGGGACAACGACCGTGGCCGCCGGTGAGACGGTGAACTTCACCGATACCTCCACCGGCTCGCCAACGTCATGGGACTGGGACTTCAACACTACGACGCCGTCAACCGACAGCACGTCCCAGAATCCCACGAACGTGTACACCATTGTTGGGACGT
>JAUSJJ010000078.1 GCA_030647705.1 Dehalococcoidia bacterium | reverse complement strand
GGCGTATATGTGTACGATAACGGACAGGGTACACTGGAGGATAACGACATCTTCGGCAACGCGCTTACGGGTGTGGCGATCAGTGAAGGGGGCAATCCCACCCTGCGCCGCAACCGCATCAACAAGAACAGCTATGAAGCCGTATGGGTTTACAAAAATGGGAGTGGAACAATCGAGGACAATGACCTGCGTGAGAATGCCCGAGGCGCTTGGGACATTTCGCCAGATTGCCAGGACAAGGTGACGCGCAGGGGGAACCAAGAGTAATCAAAGTCAGCCACATTGGGGGCAGCGAGTATTCGCTGCCCTCTCTTTTTGCCCTTTTGGTCACGGAATGGTCACGAACTCTGATTTTCCCGGCCGGCTATCGCTTTCCCGGTTGGCGTTACTGCTTGGAATACAACTGGTGGGCATCGGCGGTCGTATTGGATATCTGCTCCGGCAGCCGCCCCCGCAAGGCATCGAATTCGGGAGGCAATTCGGCGAAGATGTCCTTGAGCTCGCCGGCGGCGATGGCCTGCGCCACAACCTCTAACACGGCGCCGCAGTGCGTGATGGAATTGTGAAACGACAGGCCGGCACGCTTGGCGACGCGCTGGTAGAACACCTCGAGAGAACAAAGATCTGTCGTCGAGTGCTCCAGAACGAATGGTTTCAGCTCCTTGGGAAGCTGGGCCGCGAGGTGTTCGCGGCGCTTCTTGGACAGCCTCTCCCCCAGGGTCGCCAGGACAGCCTCGATCACCTTCAATGAGTCGGCCTTCGGCAAGCCGCTCTTTTCTTGTACCGTTGCCACGAATTGTTTGTAGTCCACATGACCCCCTTAGTAACGTAGTGCTGCGGCGGCGGGCCCGCCGCCGGGGACTTTGTCCGCCTCTACAGCGTACACTTCTCCGCGATGCGCCAGAGTCTGGCTGACAGCGAAATCGAGCAGGTCGACGTCGCGTGACTCTTCCTGGGAGTGCGTCTCCACCTTGTTGGCGACAGGATCGTAGCTGCCCCATTTCTGCTGATTGGCGGCTACGAACAGGATGTACACCCGCCCGTTGTAGGACTCGGCCACGATCTTGTCGAGGTCAGTGGTGGCGCGGCCCAGCCCGGCAGACTCTCTGTAGATACGGGTGGCCTCCTCCTGCCGCTTCTTGAACTGCGGCTCCACAACGCTCACGGCCAGACGGTGCAGCTCGTGGGCAGCCATTTTGTCGGGGTTGCCTTCGACCTCTTTGTCCAGCAGATGCCTGTAGGTGTTCGCTTTCCTGTAAATGGGGAACAGGTAGTCGACTCCCATGACGACCAGGGGAGCCGTCTCATTGTGGAGTATCTCGCGTTGCAGACCGCGGTCGACCAGGAAGAAGAAACGCAGCAGGTTATCCTTGGTATCCTCTACCTCGTCGCCGTGGGCCGTCACGCCGGTGTTGCCCAGACCGGGTACCCCTCGACCCGAGTGCTGGTGGTACTGCGCCTCCCTATCTACATCGTCGTACCGCAACGCTTCTGCCAGGCTGCGCGGGATCT
Source organism: Dehalococcoidia bacterium (assembly GCA_030647705.1). GTDB lineage: Bacteria > Chloroflexota > Dehalococcoidia > JAUSJJ01 > JAUSJJ01 > JAUSJJ01. Next base: position 4,479 of record JAUSJJ010000078.1, on the reverse strand, counting down.
TCCCGGCTATGTTCACCTCATTGAAACTGAACCGTGTACACTGCAGCAGCCGGACCGTCTTCTGACTGATAGCCAGGACATAGAACAGGCCATCCGCGGCGGTGATGGTCAGGAGCGGCTTCACGTGGAAGCGGTTGGCCACCGCCACCAGCTCAGGAAACTGGGCGGGCAGGCGGTAGTAACGGAAATAGTCCCTGGACAGGAACACCGCCAGGCCATCGCTGACGTTCAGCCAGAAGAAAGTATCTTCGAGCAGCCTCTCTGCCGGTTCCAGGTACTTGTCGGCCTCTGCCCGCTTCAGCCCGGTCCCGGTCAATCTCTGCTGGGCCTGCTCAAGCAGCTTCCTGAAGCGGAGCGGGTTTTGCTGGACATCGGGGCTTCCAGGTCTATAGGTTGGCATGTAAATGGAAACGCAGACGCCCGGCTGTGTCTGCGTCTGTACCAGGGCTTTGAGTTCGTCTTTTGCCAGAATATCCATTCAATCCTCCCGACTTCTACTACAGCCTAGCTTATGCTTCCGCGACGCCGTTTTCCATACGGAGGACTACGTAATTAGATCGGGCAAGACCCTGATTGCGGGCATGAGGTGTGGCAAATCTGAAAAGAGGTGAGGGTTCGCGACGAAACGATGCCGAGGCTGCCCCGGACAGCTCAGGGAATGGGCGCGCGTCCAAAGAGAATCTCGGCTGGTACGGCAGGCCCGTTGACGACCGCGGCCAGCGTCCGTGAGAAACAGGCCTCCGAGCGCCTCACCCTCTCGTCAGCGGGCGTCCGAAAACTATTTTTCGGCCATCCCCCCTGCCCCCTTCCTTAAAGGAAGGGGGGAATAGATGGGATACTTGGGGACACCCCCAGACCCGCCGAAGGGGCTTTACCCCCTGTGGAATCCCTGTTGCCCAGCGGCCCGATGCACGGCCTCAACATCGTTCTGGACACGCTTCGTTCGCCCACGTCCCCCGCCGAGAGTGCCTTCGCTGCCTAGCACTCCTCGCCCTCCCTGTCAACACGCTCAGCCGCCGGCACGGGCCCGCCGGCGGGGCCGGCCCGCGGTCTCCCCGTTCGCAAGCGCCAGACTGCGGCAATTGCGGGAATGGATGCCAGAGCAATGCCGGCGCTGAAAAAGAAAGGGGCTCCGTTGATGCCGGACCTTTGGGCAAGCAGGCCGCTGACCAGAGATCCAATCACAACGCCCAGAGAGAAGACGGCGTAGAACAGGCCAAAGGCCTTTCCGCGCTCTGTCCACGCGGCTGCCTCGGCGGTCAGTGCGGTAATCGCGGGGAAAAGCAGGCCGAAACCCAGGCCGAAAACGCCCATGCCGAGCGCACTGCCGAAGAAGTCCCCTGATGCGCCCAGGATTGCCATGCCTGCCGCGACCAGCAGCAGTCCCGCCACTATGGGGCCAAGCCTTCCATACCGGTCGCTAAGCCGGCTCAGCGGGCTGGCCATCCCTATCATCGCCACTGCTGCAAAGGCGGTGAACCCGAGCCCGGTGCGGGCCGATGATTCCGCCCTCTCCGCCATGACCGCCGGGAAATGGGTGACCAGTACCCCGAGGCCGACGGTCAAAGCCAGCGCAGCCAGGTAGGACGTTGCGAGTTGTGGACGGCGCCACAGTACCCCTATGCTGACCCCGGAGATCTGCGCTTCACGCGGTTCGACTGTCTTCAGCGGCTGACTCCTGTTCCAGCGCCACAGCAGCAGCGTCGTCACCAACATGAGGCCCGCGCTCAGCAGGAAGACCGCGTCCGATCCTTGCCGGTCCCGCAACAGGCCGGCGGTGAGCGGGCCGATCATGGCTGCGACAGCGATAAACGCCCCGCTCAGGCCCATCACCCGGGCCCGTTTGCCGGCGGGAGCCGCATCGCCCAGAATGGCGAAGGCCCCCGGCGTGAGTATGGAAGCGGTCAGGCCATGCAATGCACGCGCGACCATGAGCTGCTCCGGTGACCTGGAAAAGACATAGCCCACCAGCACTACCGCTGTGGACACCAGCCCGAACATGACCGGCACGCCACGTCCCCACCGGTCCAGGACAGCGCCGGCCGCGACGTTGCCTGCCAGGTTGGTCGCGCTGTAGATGGCTACGACAACGCCGGCCACAATCGCCGATGCTCCTAGCTCCCGTGCGTACGGGGCGACCACGGGGAACTGCATGAACAGGTCGAGGAACGCTACAAGAATGACCAGCCGGATAACCCACAGACCGGCCGGCCCGCGTGGACTGGCCCCCGAAGGAGCCCCCGCCGATGGTGATTTCTGCATGCTCATATTCTAAGCAAATCGAGAGGAAAAACAAGTCAGGCCAGAGTGTCTCCAGAAGAACCCCGGCCTGCGGCAGGGGGAGGACGACCTGTCATCACGCCACGTACACCCCGTGCGAGCCCTGCGCCACGGCCCGGCCGTCGTCGGCGACGAGCTTGCCCCTGACGAAGGTCTTGACCGCCTTGCCCTTGGCCACTTTGCCGGCGTAGATCGAGTAGTCGGAGGCTGATTTCAGGTTTTCCGCGTTGAGCTCCCATTCGCGGTTGGGGTCTACGATCACGATGTCGGCGTCGGCGCCGGGAGCAAGCGTCCCCTTGCGAGGGTAAAGGCCGAATATCCGGGCGGTGTTCTCGGAGGTGACGCGCGCCAGTTGCTCCCAACTCAGCCTGCCTTTGTTCACGCCCTCGCTCACCAGCAGCGCCAGGCTGGCCCCGATGGTGGGGAAGCCGGGCATGGTGCTCCAGATATCGCCCTTCTCCTTCTGCCAGCGCAGGTTGGAGCTATGGTCCGAGCCGATGGCGTCGAAGGTCCCGTCCTGCAGGCCGCGCCAGATCTGCCGGTTGTCCTCCGCCTCGTGCAGCGGCGGGTTCACCTTGCCCAGCACGCCGATTTCCGAGTCTTTGGTCAGCAGCAGGTAGTGGGGGCAGGTCTCGCCGTAGAGTTGGGCGCCTTTCCGCTTGAAATACTGGATCGCCTCGACGCTCTCCTTGGCGCTGACATGCACGAAGTAGACGCGTGCCCCCAACTCCAGCGCAGTCAGCCCCCCGCTGAAGATGTGCATGGCCTCGCAGATGCCCGGCCTGGACTCCGCCCAGGCGCGGGGGTCGTTCCGGCCCTGCTCCTTGAACCGCTGCCGCAGCACGTCGATGATGCCGGGCTCTTCGGCGTGGATCATGGACAGCGCCTGCGGGCCGCACTTGTTGGCGCCCTCCATGCCCTTGTAAATGTAGTCCCAGCCGATCTCCTCGGTGACGCCGACCTGACGGCCCTCTTCGCCACGATAGACCGGGAAGAATTTGAAGGAAGTGACGCCGGCCTCGAATAGCTTCGGTATTTCGGTGAGATGGACGGAGGTCATCATCATGGCGCTGAACTTGAAATCGATGAGCGACTGCTGTGCGCCGATCTCTTTGGACCTGGCGATGCAGGGCAGCAGCGACCTGCCTGCGCCGCTGAAGTAGGCCGTAGTGATCATGGTGGTGACTCCGCCGATGGCCGCCGAAGCAGATTCCGAAGCGAAGTCCGCCCGGAACTTGTCCTCGCCGCGGCCGGTAGCGGCCATGCCCAGGTGAACGTGGGGGTCGATCATACCCGGCAAGATGTAGTTGCCTCCGGCATCGACCTCCTGTTTCGCCGAGGGGAGGGTCATGTCGCCGGAGACCTGAGCTATCTTGCCCCCTTCGACCGCCAGTCCACCCCGCACCAGCCCCTGAGATGTCACCACGATGCCGTTCTTGATCACCAGGTCTGCCATGATGATTCCTCCTGATTAGCTGAATGCGAACCTCAAGCCGGTTCATCGCCGACGGCTTGCAGCATCTTCTCCCATCTCCTCTTGGTGGGGAACGTGGCAATAGGCGCTGCGGCCGAAACTGCAAAGAACGGAACAGTGACTGCCCACCCTGCGCCCATCAAGCCCAGCAGCAACCCGTAAACGCCTATCGCCCCGAAGAAGGCCAGCCCCAAGATGTGAGACATGAGCAGACCTCGCGAGGAGAGCTCCGATTTGGTGTCGTGCCTCCTAACCATCCAACGGGGCAGAAAATTTCCCTGGGCGATATCAACGACGCTGATAACCCCTAGCGACGCGACCAGCAAAGGAAGGTCGTCGGTCGCTGAAGGCGCGTAGCCGGTGGAAGGCAGCGCAGCCAGCACAACTGCAAAGGCAACGACTGCGCCCACAAGAAGGATCTGGAGGATTCTGGCAGTGCGCAGCACTGTACCCATCTCTACTCCTGTCATGCGTTCCCCCTGAGTGGATGTCGACCGGAAGCAATGCCGCGTCGGGCTTTACAATAGCAGAAAACAAAGGCGAGCGCCAGATGCCTGGTCGGGGACATACGAAGGCAAACGGCCTTGAGACACTCCCAATCTCTTTCGTAATATTAGCGCATACGAATATTGCGGTGAGAGTGCTAAAACATGCTTGACGATTCCCTGATTGATCTGATCAATCTCCAGTCTGAAATATGCAAGACCCTGGCCGACCCGAAGCGC
>JAUSJJ010000060.1 GCA_030647705.1 Dehalococcoidia bacterium | reverse complement strand
GGGGCGGCAGGGTGCAGGTTGACCATCTTGTACCGGGAGCACATCTCCGGCCCCACCACCAGCTTGTATCCGGCAAGGACGCACAACTCCGGGTCGAAGCGCTGAAGCCGGCGCATGACTTCGCGGTCGTATTCCAGCCGCTATTGGTCAGAGAGGTGCCCTTCACCCGGCTTGAACCTGGCCGCAGAGAAGACGAGGAGAGGGATGCCGTAGCTTCTGACCTGCTCCAGAAACCGGTCGGTCTCGGGCGATTCCCCCGGCTCTCGATTGCAGAAGACGAAGGCGAATTCGGCCTTGATTGTCCCGTCTCCCACCTTCTCCCAGGCAGTCCGCAGCAGCTCCCTGGAGGCAGGGCCGCGTCCTGTGGAAAACCAGCCCAGCTTCATCATGCTACCTCGGCGGCAGCGCCCATCGTCTCATAGTGGAGAGCCTGCTGGCTACTCTGATCCAGAGTCCGGCCGTCTTGCCGTGGACCGTGCCCTGGGCCAGGGCGGACTTGAACTCCTCAGGTGTCGTGAACTCAGGCATCTCCACGTAGGCGTTGCCTATCTCTCCGGGCGTGTGTGAATCGCTGCCGGCGCTCGCCAGCAGCCCGTTGTTCTGGGCCAGCAGACGGGCCTTCTTCTGGTCCCTGCTCAGAGGGGTCCTGGCATTGAAGACTTCGATGATGTCTACCTGCGGCAGCACGGCCTGCAGGGACTTGGGATCGAGTGCGGATGGCCGGAACCGGTCGGTGGGGTGGGGCACGCAGACCAGCCCGCCCTGCCCTTTGATGCGGCTTATAGTCTCCTCCGGGGATAGCCCCCGAGGTATCCTCTCCGAAAGAAAGTACCCGATGATCTCCCCGTGGGTGGTCCTGATCTCCTCCCCGACGATGATAGTGAAAGGGGCTGTCTTCTTCAGCGCCAGCGCGCCCTCGATAGCGTTGTGGTCCGTCACGGCGACGCAGTTGATGCCCGTTTCTTTGCAGCGGGCGATTAAGAGCTCAGGCGTGACTGCGGAGTCTCGCGAGGAGGTGGTATGCAGATGAAGGTCAGCTTTCAGCAAGAGTCGATCCGTCTCTCAATTGTAGTTGGGTTGGTTCAGGATTGCTTCCTGGCGTGGGACAGTGACTTGGGTCTTCCGTTCTCCATGACTACCATGTCTTCGATGCGGACTCCGCCCCAGCCAGTAATGTAGATGCCCGGCTCATCGGTGAGCACCATGCCGTTGGCGAGTACGTCCGTGGAGCCCGAGCCCAATCTGGGGAACTCGTGCGGTACCAGCCCGACGCCGTGGCCCAGGCTGTGGCCGAAGGCCTCTCCGTAGCCTGCCTGCTCGATGACGGTGCGCGCCAGGCGGTCGGCCTGCTCGCCGGTCATGCTGGTGGCCATGGTGGCCATGGCGGTGAGCTGTGCGGCAAGCACGATATCGTAGACCTGCGTTAGTTTCTTGTCCGGCTTGCCCAGCCAGATGGTGCGGGTGAGGTCGCTGCAATACCCCTTCCACCGTGCCCCCACGTCGATAACGATTGGCTCGCCCTCCTGGACGGGGCGGTCGCCGGGGCGGATGTGGGGAAGGGCCGAATTCGGGCCGGAGCCGACGATGATATCGAAAGGCAAAGGGCCGCTGCCGTTCTCTTTAAGGTATTTCTCCAGCGCCCAGGCGATCTGCTTCTCGGTGACGCCGGGCGCGATGGTGGCGGCCACGTGTTCGAAAGCGGCGTCGGAAAGGGCTGCGGCCTGCTGCATCAGCTTCAGCTCGGACTCCTCTTTGACCGCGCGGATCGGCTCCACGACCTGCTGCACTGGGATGAGTCGCAGATGCTTGGCTGCCTGGCTCTGGGCCAGGGCCTGCGTCAGCGCTTGATACATCGCGAACGAGATGTCCGTGCTTTCGAAGCCGATCTTCTGGCCGCCCAGCGTGGCAGCCAGGTCCGGGAACCATTTGGGCGGCTCACCGGTGATACGTATCACTTGAAAATCCGGCGCTTCCAGCCCGGCCTGCTCCAGGTAGCGAAAGTCGGTGGTGACGATCGCCCTGTCCGGCGAGATCAACAGGTAGCCGGCGGAGCCGGTGAAACCGGAAAGATAGCGCCGGTTTTCGGTCTGGGAGATGAGGATGGCATCCAGGCTGAGCTCACTGAGTTTGGAGCGCAGCTTTTCAACGCGGATGTTCATTTCCTGGTCTTCTCCCGGAGCGTGGCCGCCAGAATCTCCAGGGCAGCGATGTACCCTCTCCAGCCTAGCCCGCTGATCTGGCCCAGAGCTACGGACGCAATGACCGAGTGGTGCCGCCACTCCTCGCGGGAGTAGATGTTTGAGATATGGACCTCGACGACTGGCAAGGCGCTATCGGCCAGTACATCGCGCAGTGAAAGGCCGTAGTGGGTGAGCGCCCCGGGATTGATGATGATGCCATCCGACTTGCCGGCTTCCTGCTGCACGAAATCGACAAGGGCCCCTTCGCCGTTGGACTGGAAGGTGACCAGTTCCACGTCCAGATCACCCGCCCTGGCCTTCAGAGCAGTATTGATCTGGTCCAGGGTCTTGCTTCCGTACAGCTTCCGGTCCCGTTTGCCCAGCATATTCAGATTGGGTCCGTGGATGACGAGGATTCTCATTTCTCGCCTCCTTTCATATGGGCGCGGGGATGGGCTTCGAGATAGACCTTACGAATCTGTTTCTGGGTGACATGGGTGTATGTCTGCGTGGTGGCCAGGCTGGCGTGTCCCAGCAGTTCCTGTATGACCCGGAGATCGGCGCCGCCGTCCAGCATGTGCGTGGCGAAGCTGTGGCGCAACATGTGCGGATGGATGCTTTTCTGCATACCGGCGCCTCTTGCGTACCGGTTGACCAGCAACTGAACGGACCGGTCAGTGAGCCTGCCGCCCCTGCGGTTGAGGAACAGGGCGTCCGGCCGGCGTTTGCCCATGAGTTTCCGTCGCGCGCTGCGCATGTATCGTTCCAGAAACGCAGCCGCCGTCTTGCCCATCAGCACCTGGCGCTCTTTGCTGCCCTTTCCCAGGACCAGCACCTCACGCGACTTCAGATTGATGTCCCTGACGTTCAGCCCGGTTATCTCGCCTACGCGCATGCCCGCTGCGTAGAGCAGTTCCAGGATTGCCCGGTCCCGCAGCCCCAGGGGCGTATCGAGGCTCGGCGCCTCGATCAGGCGCAGGGTCTCCGATTGCGTCAGAAACGGGGGCAGCCGCTTCTCTCGTTTGGGCAGAGACACCTTGGCTAACGTGTTGTCGGGAATGTCCCGCTCCCACGCCAGGTAGCGGTACATGGAGCGGACCGCGCTCAGTTTTCGCGATACGCTGCTCCTGGCATAGCCGGCTTCAGCCAGCCAGCCCAGGTACCGGCGCAGGGCCAGGCGGTCTACCTCGGCCAGTGAAGCGATGCCCTCGCTCTTGAGGAACTTGAAGAAGCTGTCCCGGATATCGCTGGTGTAGTTCCTCACGGTGTAGCGCGAGGCGTTACGCTCTATTTCCAGGTATCTCAGGTACTTCTGAAGAAGCTCTTCCAAGCGGTCTCCCTTAGCCTGTCGCCGAAGCCGCCGGCTCTTTCTCGGTATCAGGCGCCTCGCCGGTGTAGTCGCACTTGGCGCACTTTACCGCGTTTTTTCCGCTCATCACCAGCAGGCCGCCGCAGCTCGGGCATGCCTGTGGCAGCGGCTTCTGCCAGGAAATGTAGTCGCACTTGGGGTAGTTGGCGCAGCCGTAGAAGACGCGCTTCCTGCCTGTCTTGGCGCTGCGTTGCACGATCTCTCCGCCGCACTTGGGGCAGTGGGCGCCGGTGCTTATCACGATGCGCTTGGTGTTCTTGCACTCCGGGTAGCCGGAGCAGGCCAGGAAGTTCCCGAAGCGGCCCCGCTTCATCACCATCGGCTTGCCGCACTTCTCGCAGACCTCGCCGGTCGGCTTTGCCAGCTTGGCCTCGTCCTCGGGCAATGGCTTGTGTGTCTTGCATTCGGGGTAGCCGGAGCAGGACATGAACCTGCCGAAGCGCCCCGTCTTGATCACCATCGGCTTGCCGCAGTTGGGGCAGACCTCGTTGGTCGGTTCGCCGGCCAGCCTCACCTTGGGCATCTCCTTGGCCGCCTGGATCAGCGTCTTCTCGAAGGGGACGTAGAACGCCTTGAGCAGCGGCACCCACTTCGCCTTGCCGTTGGCTACTTTGTCCAGGTCGTCCTCCAGCCGTGCTGTGAAAGCGATGTCGACGATCTTGGGGAAGTGGCCCACCAACAGGTCGTTGACCACGAAGCCGAGCTCCAGCGGCTTGAACCTGCCGTTGTCTTTTTCCACGTAGCCCCGGTCCTGGATGGTAGAAATGATCGGCGCGTAGGTGCTGGGCCGGCCGATGCCGTTCTGCTCCAGCGCTTTTACCAGGGTGGCCTCCGTGTAGCGGGGAGGCGGTTCGGTGAAGTGCTGCTCGGAAAGCAGCTTGAGCAGGTTCAGCCCTTCGCCCTTGGCGAGATCGGGCAGGGTCTGCTTCTCCTGCTTGTCGTCCTCCGCGTCGTCCTTGTCCTCGGTGTAGAGGACAAGGAACCCGGGGAAGCTGACCACCGACTTCGCGGTTCGTAAGAGATAGTCCCCTGACGCGCCGCGGGTGCTGGCCGCTATGTCGATGGTTGTAGTGTTCATCACTGCGTCAGCCATCTGGCTGGCTACCAGACGCTTCCAGACCAGTTCATACAGGCGCAGTTGGTCTCTGTTAAGGAACTGCTTCAATGCGTCCGGCTCACGCCTGACCGAGGTGGGTCGGATGGCCTCGTGCGCCTCCTGGGCGCCCTTGACCTTGCCCCTGGGTGCGCGAGGCGTCGGCGGCAGGAAGTCCGTGCCGAACTTCTGAGCAATGTAGTCCCGCGCCTCCTGTTGTGCCGAGACGGCTATCCTGGTGGAGTCGGTCCTCATATAGGTGATCAGGCCGACGTTGCCTTCGCGTCCCAGCGCAAGTCCTTCGTAAAGCTGCTGAGCCACCGCCATAGTGCGTTTGGCCGTGAACTTGAGCTTGCGCCAGGCCTCCTGCTGGAGGGTGCTGGTGATGAACGGCGGCGCCGGCTGCCGGTTCGATTTCTTCTGCTGCACCTTGTGCACGGAGTACTCCGCTTTCTGCAGAATCCCCTTGAGCCGGTTCGTCTCCTGTTCGTTCGAGATATCGAGCTTGCCCTTCGCATCTAGCAGCCCGATCAGTGCAGCGCGGAATTGGACCGTTGATGCCGGCGGTCTCTTTGACAGCTCGGCCTCGATGGTCCAGTACTCGACCGGGACGAAAGCCTTGACCTCCCTCTCCCGGTCCACGATCATCCTCACGGCCACCGATTGCACGCGGCCGGCTGAGAGGCCTCTCTTCACTTTCTTCCACAACAGCGGGCTTATCTTGTAGCCCACCAGGCGGTCCAGTATGCGCCTGGCCTGTTGCGCGTCTACCAGCTTCATATCGAGGTCTCGCGGCTGGGCGAACGCCTCCTTTACCGCGTCCGGAGTGATCTCGTGGAACACAACGCGACGCACCGGTTTTTGGTTCACCCCGATGGCTTCCCGCAGGTGCCAGGAGATGGCCTCGCC
>JAUSJJ010000057.1 GCA_030647705.1 Dehalococcoidia bacterium | reverse complement strand
GGTGAATGAGTCCGGGGCCAGCGTCCGTCTGTGCATTATGCCAGCAACAGGAGGGTGTGTCAATAAGGGGACAGGGCGGACCTCTCCTCTGTCCCCTCTCCGCAAGCAGAGAGGGGAACTGCAGTGACAACGCAGTTTGACAGCTTCCCTCTCCGTAAACGGAGAGGGACAAGAGGGTGAGGTCGATGTCTTACCTACACCAAGTCCAGACTGTCCTCAACGTCAGACAAGTCAAAACGGCGGGGACTTTCGTCCCCGCCGTCTAGAAGCAAATCAGTTCTGGCCGTCTTCAGGGGGCCGCTTGCCCCGTTTTCTCTGCTCGCTCCTCAGGAAGTCCTCGACCTCCTTGAGGATTCGCGTCGTCTTCCCCAGGGGCTCCACACGCGCCGGCCCGCTGGAGTCATATTCGTCCTCCAGCTTACGGACGTGCTGCTGCAGCTCCGGGTTATGGTTGAGCAGCCTGCCCAGCGTCTCATCCAGATAGTCTCCGGCCCCCTTGAGCTGCTCCAGGTCGATATCAATGTTGAGCAGCACGCTCAATTTGGCTACTACCGCCTGGCACACCCTGGGATTGCCCACGCCCTGCACATAATCCGGAGCGTGTCCCCAGAGGCTGAGGCCGGGAATGCCCCGGGCGCCACAGGCTGCCAGCAGGTACGAATGGATGCTGCTCGGGCCTTCATATTCCGTCAGCCCTATGTCGAACTCCTCGAGGTCGGCGACCAGTGCCGGGTCGTTCACCACCGCAGTGACTTTGGGACGGCGGGTGTGCGGAACCCTGTCGTAGAAGCCTCCAACGGTCACAACCTTGACCACGCTGAACCGCTCGGCTACTTCAAGAACACAGTCAACATATCCCGGCCAGCTCAGGTGAGGCTCGATCGCCTGCAGCAGGATAAGATCGCGATCGGACTCCACGTTTCGCCATGAGTAGAACTTGTTGCTGACGATCTCTACCGACTTGATGACGCCGTGCCTGACCACGATCTCCGGACGGGCCACAGCGAAGCTGTAGAAACCCTCCGGATGGATTTCCCCCAGCTTCCGGGCGCCGAGCACGTTCTTGAGGTAGTTCACCACGCCCGTGGAGATCTCCGCGGCATTGGCCCAGCCGCCGAAGCCCACCACCAGGGTTGGCTTCCTCAGTTGTGGCCTGTGCCTGATGACAAGACCCTTCATATCAACCGACGCCTTTCGTAGTAGCCGGCCTGGCTCAGCTTGTGATAGTGCTTCAGCCCCTCTTCGGTAGGCTCGTAGCGGAAAAGACTGTACCTGGGAGCCGCATGCGATTTCACCAGCCCCGCCTCGACCAGTGCCTTCAGGGAGACCTCCCCAATATAGCCGGAAGGATGCAGATTGTAGTCGGGAACTGGCTCCTTGGCCTTCTCGAACTGGCGGCATATCTCGCCGAGAAGCTGCAAAGGCTCTTGCTCAATACAATTCAGCGCCTGGGCCATGGCATCGGTTTGCCGAATCACGTTCAAAACTTCGGCCGTCAGACCGCTTCCCGGCCTCTCCGTCGGACAAGTCCCCGGCATCGTGCCTCCTTAGCCAAACATTCGCTTTCAACATATTCTAGCACTTAAACGGCTTCAGGGGAAGGACGGTTCGCAGAGGAAGCGTTCGTTTCACGTGACCGTTTCCCACGCCTGCTGTCCCGCCGAGGGCGGCGAACACTCAGGGCATTTCGCAAGGCAATTATGGAGCAGGTGCATGAAGGGTCCAAAGGAGGATTTCACTGAGCAATCTTGCTCGTCTTCCTGTGGTCTGAGCAGACATTCCACACGTCTCCGTTCCTGTCGATGAATGCCAGCCATTTCGTGGTGCCTTTTAGCACGGGAATGCGTGCCATGTGTTTTCTGACCTTAACACCACCCCTGATTCCGTAATAGCCAGGCTTGACCTCCACGACTACCATCCCCTCCACTTCTTCAGGCAACTCCTGGTTGAATTCCTTTGCTCTGCTAATTACATCATCGAGCGCATGGTAACTTTTCAATGTCTTTTGGCCGTCTGATGAATACAGCTTTCCCAGACGTGCGGATGTGATGATGGTCCTGTCAGGGTCTATCCTCTCAACGAATCTAAGCCGATGGTGGGTGGAACCGCTCATACCTTTCCTCCAATTCCTCGTAGTCAGCCGCCATTGTGCCGAAACGGTCCAGTCTTCTGCGGAAGATTGTAACATATCCCAAAAGTACGCGAAGTCGTTTGTCAGCATGTATTCCTTATGGTCCTCCACATGTACCCCACCCCCGTGAAACCTGCCAAAGGGCCATCGCCCCTTCACCCTTGTTTCCACACTTCGTGGCGCCCCGGCTCAATCGGGAAATTGCGGATGCCTAAAGGGCTTTGCCGTTAGGCGGGGGTCTGGGGGTGTCCCCCAGGTTCCTTAGTGCCCCCTTCTCCCTGTTGCGGGGCGTTGCCTCAAATGTCATTCTGAGGAGTGAAACGACGAAGAATCTCGTCCTTCGGAGCTGGCTACGAGATCCTTCGCTGCGCTCAGGATGACAAGGATGTGGTACTTTCAGGGCGAGACCCTGTTGCGGGAGAAGGGGGTAGAGCCTGCCCCGTACTCGATACGGGGGGATGAGGGCAACCTGGTGGGTTCCGTTTCGCTGCACCCACCCTACGGCCCTATAGCGGCGCCGCAGCGTATTATGATAATATGTAGCTCACACCTCACAACTTGTTCGGCGCGGAGGGCAACATGGCTTACGAATACGAGATAAACGAGCTCGCCAAACAGGACTCCTGGCGCATGTTCCGCATCATCGGGGAGTTCGTGGAGGGCTTCGACAAGCTTACCGGCGTCGAGCCGGCTGTCAGCATATACGGTTCCGCCCGCATAACGGCAGACGACGAGATATACAGGCAGACTGTGGAGATAGCCCGCCGGCTGGGCGACCTCGGTTTCACCATCATAACCGGCGGCGGGCCAGGGGTCATGGAGGCCGCCAACCGCGGAGCGCTGGAGGCCAAAGCCACCTCCATCGGGCTCAACATAGACCTGCCCGAGGCGCAGGTCTGCAATCCTTATGCCACCAGGTCAATGACGTTCAGACACTTCTTCGTGCGCAAGGTAATGCTGGTTAAGTATGCTATCGCCTTCATCATAATACCCGGCGGTCTGGGAACGCTCGATGAGCTGACCGAGATACTGACGCTGATACAGACCCACAAGATCAGGCCATTCCCGGTGATCCTGTTCAACAGCGGCTACTGGCAGGGATTCCTGGACTGGCTGCGAGGCACCGTCCTCGCCAAGGGACTGGTCTCCGAAGAAGACTTCAACCTGCTCAGGGTTTGCGACAGCCCCGAGTCCGTGGCCGAGATCGTCCAGAGGTGGTACATCAAACAGGAGATCATCGGCCGGAAGGCCGTTGTCAAGTAAGATGTTGCGCGGCGGCTCGAAGCTCCCATGCTGAGAGGCCTGGCAGAGTGAAGCGGTCCTGTTCTGAGACAGGGACGCCGCTAGTCCAGGATTTCCAAGTCTTTGTACTGCGGGACCGTAGCCGTCCAGCCCGTCTTGGCCCTCACCAGCCCGGCCAGATTCTGCGCCGCAACAGGCTCTCCATGGGTCACAAATAGATTCCTGGGCGGCCCCTTGAAACCATCGATCCACCTCAATAGCCCGTGCTGGTCCGAATGAGACGAGAAGCCGGGCAGGGACATCACCCGCGCCCTCACCGGATAGGTCTGCCCGAGTATGCGCACCTCCTCAGCCCCGTCCACAATCTGCCTCCCCAACGTACCCATCGCCTGGTATCCCACAAACAGGATGGTGCTCTCCGCTCTGGAGATATTGGACACCAGATGATGCTTTATCCTGCCGCCGGTGGCCATGCCCGAACCGGCGATGATGATGACCGTGCCCGCTACGTGGTTTATCGCCTTCGACTGCTCCACTGACCTCACCAGGTGCAAGCCCGGGAAATCGAACGGAGACGTCTTCTTCCGCAACAACTCTAGCATCTCCTCATCGAACAGCTCCGGGTGGTGGACGAACACGTCCGTGATGCGGACGGCCATGGGGCTATCGAGGAAGACCATGAGGTGCGGTATGCGGCCCTGAATCAGCAACTGGTTGAGGTAGTACATCACATCCTGGCTTCGCTCCAGAGCAAAGGCGGGGATGACCACGTTGCCGCCCCCTTTCACGGCCCAGTTGATGGCGTCGGCCAGCGCGCCGGCGTTGTCTTCCTCGAGTCCCAACGACCTGTCTCCGTAGGTGGACTCAACCAACACGTAGTCTGCCTTATCGAACAGCATCGGGTCACGCAAGATTGGGTTGCGCCACTTCCCAATGTCCCCTGAGAAGAGCATCGTCCGCTGCTCTCCGTTCCGGCGTATCTTGACCCGGATCATGGCTGAACCGAGCACGTGGCCGGCGTCGCAGAAGGTGGCCTCCACACCCTTGGCTATCTCGACGGCCTCGCCGTACCGGGCAGGCGAAAACAGCGGGATCGTGGCATTGGCATCGTCGGTGGTATACAGGGGGACCTCCGGATGCGGCCCTTTCCTGCCCTCCCGTTCGTGCCTTCTCTTCTTGAACTCTGCGTCTTCCTGCTGGATATGCGCCGAATCCAGCAGCATTATCTCTGCGATCTCGGCGGTGGCCGGCGTGGCGTAGATGGCCCCCTGGAAACCTCCACGGGCCAGCCTGGGCAGCAAGCCGCTGTGGTCGAGATGCGCGTGGGTCAACAGCACTGCATCCAGGCTTTCGGGTGGGAACGGGAAGCTTTCCCAATTCCGGCCCTTGAACTGCCGCTCCTCGTAGAGCCCGCAGTCCACCAGAAACCGAGCGCCATCCGTCTCAACCAGGTACTGCGAGCCCGTGACTGTCTGCGCAGCGCCCCGGAAAGTCAGTCTGATTTCCATGTATTATCGCGGCCTCCTGTCAAATGGTGGCTGAACACCACGTCCTCCGGCGCGAACTTCTCCGGATACGACTGCCTCGCCAGTTCCAGCCGCGCTGCGGCGTCTGCCATACAAGTCTCCTGCTTCGATCGAGGTCGTTCAGTCTACAATGTAAGTGGCAGGCGAAGCTTTGTCAAGGTGTTATTGCCTATCCGTCATTCCGGCCTCCGAGCCGGAATCCAGTGCGCCTCGCTCAAAAATCCGGATCCCGACTTTCGTCGGGATGGCGAAAGGGGTGTTGCCGAGTGCGGAAGCGGCCAACGAGCCGATCGACATTCTTCACCTGTTCGAACAGACTTATGCTACTTCAGCGTCACTTCCCAC
>JAUSJJ010000040.1 GCA_030647705.1 Dehalococcoidia bacterium | reverse complement strand
CTTTCCGCTCCAGACAATAGACGGGTTCGGCTTCGATGGGGAGATTCTGTTCCTGGCGCAGCAACGAGGCCTGCGCATAGTAGAAGTGCCTATTGTCTGGCATCACCGTGGTCAGAGCAAGGTACACCCGTTCCGGGATACCTTTCTGACGCTGAAGGAAACGATGGCCATTCGCTTGAACGGGTGGCGAGGACGTTACGGGAAGGCCTGAACATCACCCGCTGGCGCGCAGCAAATTTGCCGGAAACGGCGCAAACCATGATGAGCAAGTTGCGTAGATGTTTCCTCTCAAACGCTTCTGCGGGTGTTCGCGTGTTTCCCTAAATCGCTTGATCTCAGGTAGCCTCAATGGTCGGAAACCGCTATCAGAAGATCATCTGCCACGCGCTTACGGAGAAGCCGCGTTTGTGCTATTGTCTCGACTGGCTTACTGTCGAATAAATCCGAATGTTTGCATTGCAACAGGTTCGCCTCCAGTGGGCGGGGTTAGTGCGGATGATTGTCCCCATTCGTTCATACACAGGCAATGCCATAGCCTGAATAGGTCATTAGACGGGCTGCTGGATACCCTACAGATCGCTGTAGGGAGGAAAGCAGTTCGCCGCGAGGCGAAGCACGCGGACTTGTCCGTTTGCTGAATGGGTGATATAAAGGTCGGGTGGAACTTAGAAAGAGCAGCCATGCAGTCTACGACCTGAAGTATCACCTGGTGTGGATACCGAAGTACAGGGCGCACATATTGCGGGGGGAAGTGGCAGCGTACGTGAAACAGGTATTCCAAGAGGTCGCGGAGGAATACGGGTTTTGGATTGACACGATGGAGGTGGTGGAGGATCACGTGCACGTATTTGTTGCTGCGCCACCGAAGTATTCGCCGTCGCAGTTGGTGCAAATGCTGAAGAGTATTTCGGCCAGGGAGTTGTTCAAGAAGTTTCCGCAGATGAGGAAGCAGATGTGGTCCGGCAAGATATGGAGCGATGGTTACTTCGCCCGCACGGTTGGAGGTGCGGTTACGGCGGACATAATCCGGAGGTACATTGAGTACCAAAAGCATGAGGCCAGTTCTCCTCAGCTAAGGATGTTTGAGAAGCCCTAGATGCCACGCAGCTTGCTGCGTGGAGCGTCACTCTCGGAAGGAGCACGAAGATGTTCGGCGGCAGAGGACTCATTTTCATCAGTCTTTTCGTAGTAGTTAGCATGCTGGCCGCGTCCGTGGCGGGAGCAATCACGGTGCGTCCGGCCATGGCCGAAGCCCCCGTAACCACCCTGGTAGAAGCCTGGAGATATCCGCTCCAACCCGGCACCTTGATGAGGTACGGCGCGTCCCCTGGCATTGCCGATCTCGGGCCGGATGTGAACAACAAGGGGCAGGAGCCCAACGGCGACCTCGAGATCGTCAGCGGCAGCGATGAGTTTTCCGTCTTCTACCCCGACCTGGGCGTAACCGCCCGCGGCGCATGGCGCGTCTACGATTCCCGGGGCAACGTGGAATGGGCGCGGCCAACGGAATCAGACGAGGCCCGCTCTTCCGTAGCCATCGCCGATCTGGCGGGCGACGGCAACCTGGAGATAGTCGGTGGTACAACCAGCGGCTGGAACGTAGAGATGATGGACCGGCTGGGCGCCTTCATCTGGACCTACCCCTCACCCCCAGCCATCGATGGCCCCTTCATGTGGCACTCTTCCCCGGCGGTAGCGCAGGTGAGCAGCCAGGGCTACACCGGCAAGCTCGTCATCGAGGGAAGCAGGCTGCCCTATCCGCCATTTGGAGGAAGCGCCGTCTACGCCGCAGCGTTGAGTGCAGGGAGCCGGCCAAGGGTACAGGACGTGCCGCCGGGCGGCAGCATGTGGGCCTTCGATTCAGACAACTCCGACGGCATCGATGAAGGCATGCACGTCACCGATTTCACCTGGTACCCCGGCGGGTCGGGCGGGGTCGAGGGCGTCGATTGGGACGTCATCTGGTACTACAACACCCCGGGCAGCATCATTTCCACTCCAGCCGTGGCTGACATAGACGGCGACGGCGCTCAAGAGGTTGTCTTCGGCACAGGCTACTCCATGGGTGCCACTGAAGGCGCCGTTTACGCTCTGGATGCGGCCACCGGCGCCCTTCAATGGAAGTACGTAACCGGGGGGCCGGAGGTTACCGGCTCAGCAGCGCTGGCCGACTTCGATGGCGACGGCGTTCTCGAAGTGGTCATGGGCTCCTCCGACAACGGTATCTACTTCATTAAAGGCGACCGGAACAGCAACGGCGCCATTGACCCTGACGAGGTGGCGTCATACGTAACGGGCGGCCCGGTCTTCTCCTCAGCGGCCGTAGGCGATGTGGATAACGACGGCGACCTCGAAGCCGTGATCGGCTCAGTTGACAGAGTCCTCTACGCCTTGGGCTACGACCCGGCAACGAACTCGGTGACACTGAAGTGGTCCACGATGCTCGGCGGGATGATCATCGGCTCACCGGCGTTGGCCAACCGGAACACAATCGCCACGCACGCCCAGCCCTGGCCCTTCTTCCGTGCCAACGTGCAGCGCACCGGCGTCTACGGCGGCGCAGGGGGCGCCCCCCTGGGAATCTACATCACCTCCGCCGACGGCAAGTTGTACCTGCTCGACGGCGCCGACGGCAGCATCCTGGCCGATTTCCAGACCAACGGGCCTATCTACACGTCCCCCAGCGTGGCCGATGTGGACGGCGACAACAAGCTGGAGATATTCTTCTACGATAGCGCTGCCTCTTCAGGCGGAGGCGGCCAGGCTAATCAAGACACCTTCTGGGCCATCGAGGACTCCCTGTCTTCCGCTCCTCCGCCACCACAGTGGTTCTGGAAGGCCGGCTACCAGGACTACGCGCCGAGCGGCGTCCCGGACTTCGATGCCCTCCAGATGGGCTGGGACACCTCTGCCTCCGGGCCGATGGCCGTGGCCAACTCCTTATGGTGGTTCGACTCCAAGTTTGAGTCGAATCCCTTGCCGCCCCCGCAGGTCAGCGATAACTACGCGCTGGTGCAGTCTTCCAGCCCAGGTGTAGACGACCACGAAGCGTCCAATGTGTTTTCGTTTGCCGAATATCTGGCCGGGTTGATGGATACCGACGGGCGGACCAGCGGCTCCAATCACGCGGGAACCAGAATCCTGGACATGGCACAAGCTGTGCGAACCTACCTAGACGAAAATGGCCTGGGAAGGGCCTACACCGTACACCTGGCGCCCAGGCCGGACTTCGGCTGGGTGGCCAGTGAGGTGGAGCGGAGCGAGGACGTAGTGTTGCTCCTTGGCTTCTGGCAGAAGCAACCTCTGCCCGCCGGAGGATTCAAATGGGTGCGGCTGGGCGGCAACTACGTCACCGTCGCCGGCGTGAGCACCGAAGCTGGACGGATCGCGCTTAGCGACCCCTTGAGAGACGCTGCAGAATCCGGCGCCTCCGGCCATGTGCCCGTCGACCATCTCACTCCCCATGGCGCCCCCGATCACGCTGATGCTCAGCTTGTCTCACACGACATCTACGGCGTGACTGCTACCGATAGCCCCGGCGGAGTCTGGGGGCCGGCGAAGTACGAGCTGTTCGGATTCCAGCAGTTGACGCAGCTCTTCGGCAAGAACGTGCCTCAAGTCTTCGAACCTGACCAGGGATTCCTGGCCGAAGGAGTGGTGGTTACCGAGGTAGAGTATGCGCTGGCCGTCTCGCCGGCGGCCGGCCCTAACTCGCCCAAGGCCGACTTCTCCGCCGATGTCACCAGCGGTCCGGCCCCTCTTACGGTCAACTTCACAGACCAGTCGGCGGGCAACATAACGGCCAGAAACTGGGACTTCGAAGCCGACAGCGCCGTTGACTCTACCGAAACGAATCCAGCGCACACGTATGCCGCTCCAGGCTTGTACTCCGTTCTACTGACGGTCAGCGGCCCCGATGGCGCCGATACCGAAGTCAAGGTAGAATACATCACGGTGACCGGCTGCGCAGCGACGACAGAGATTGACGTATACACCAACTCCTCAATCGAGACTCAGTTGGTTACGCCCACCGGAGCAGTGGAGCCCCTCCATTTGAGCGGCCCTTCAACCGTTCATGTCTTCTTCGAGGGACCTACCGAGGGCGATGCCTCTGACGATGACGGCGACGGCCGGGACGATGTGCGCACAGAAATGGTACAACTCAATCTGACCGGGACCAGCTCTCTGGGCGCGGTACAGGTGAACCTCAACCCCACTCTGCCATCAGGCGGCCAGATCGAGGAGAATGCCAACAACACCCCCGGCAGGCTTGACTTGCCTCCATTCGCCCCGAGCGGCATGGCCGACAGCTTCTTCGACGTGTTTGTCGAGATCCAAATCGGCGGGCAGACCTTGCACACCGCACAGCCCTTGTCGCTGTACGGCACTCTCAAGCACAAGCCGGCTGCCCCGGGTGACTTCTACCAGAGCAGCGGACAGATACCGCTTCTGGATGCCGCTGGATTCCCGACCAGTTTCTTGCTGGGCCTCACCAAGTACACGCCCAACCCGGCCAGTTTTGACTGGGGCGACGCCCCGGACAGCCCGGCCGCACCCCTCTATCCCACGCTGGCCGCGCACAACGGCGCCAGCCACGTGATCGGCGGCCCCTGGCTGGGGAATGCCACTGATGTACCCGATGCCGAGCCCGACGGCCAGCCCGGAACTCCCGACGCCACCGGCGACGACAGCGTTGGCAGTGACGACGAGGACGGCGTAGCCATGCCGGTGCTGGTCCCAGGTCAGCCAGCGGATATCGCCGTGACCGTGAGTGGCGGCGCCGGCCTAGTCCAGGCGTGGATAGACTTCAACGGAGATGGCTCCTGGCAGCATCCGTCCGAGCAGGTCTTCTCCGGATTGTTGCCCATTGGAAGCCATACCATCATAGCCTCCGTACCCGCCGCCTCAAAGACCGGGCCGACCTTCGCCCGCTTCCGCATCAGCAGCCAGGGCGGGCTGGGTCCCGACGGCCCTGCCCCCGACGGAGAGGTCGAGGACTACAGGGTAATTGTGGAGGCAGGCCAGCCAACCTCCGGCATTGAGGGGGTGGTGAGGCTCCAGGGGCGCTACATCCAGGCCGGAGCTTCGGTCTCAGCGGGCGGGCAGACCGTGCTCACGGACATGGCAGGATACTTCTTCCTGCCGCTTCTCAGTGGCACATACGATGTAACCGCCAGCATGCCCGGCTACCTGCCGGGAACCTACACCGGAGCGGTGGTTACCAGTGTGATCACCCTGCCACAGGTCAACCTCAAGGGCGGCGATGCCGACAACGACAGCGACGTTGACGTGGCCGACTTGGTGCTGGTGGCAGCGCACTTCGGCCAGTCGCCTGCCAGCGTCTGCTGTGACTTCAACAGCGATGACGCAGTCAACGTAGTCGATCTGACCATCGTTGGCATGAACTTCGCGCACACGGAGAGCCCCTGGCCTTAGCCCAGAAGTAAGGTCTCGTCTCCGCCAGACGCCTCGCCAGACGCGAGTGAGAAGATGAAAGAGGGGGGAGGGCGCTAATGGCGCCCTCCCCCCTCTCCATCTCCGCGCAAGCGCCTCATGTGCTATACTAGGCATAAATGAAACGCACCGGCCTCTTTTTCACCTACTTCCAGGGCGAACGGCTTAGGGATTTCCCCCAGGCGCTGGAAGGCGTCCTGGACAAGGACAACGTCTCCTACTACGATGCCCACTACACCTCACGCGACGGCCTGTTCTACATCGAGCCCATCCCGGAAGCTCTCGTGTTGAAAGTCCATTCCATAGGTATGGTAGATGAGATCAAACGCACCGGGGACTACGATGCCGCCTTGTACGGTGTAAGCGGAACGGTCCAGGCAGCCCGTGAGATCATGGACGGCAAGCTGGACAACGCCTTCATCTTCACCAGTTGGGGCGACCACCACGCCGGCAGCGACTTCTTCGGCGGCATGTGCTATCTAAACGGCGCTGCCATCGCCATCGCCGACCTCCGTGAGAAGGGAGTCCGGCGCTTCTGCATCGTGGACACCGATGCCCACCACGCCGACGGCACCCGCGACATCTTCGTTGAAGACCCTGATGTGCTCCATGTCTGCTTCTGCGATCAGGACTACTCCGACAGCTTCAACAAGGTGGACGTTGACATCCCCGTCCACACGACGGATGACGATTTCATGGCCCGGATGGAGCACGAGTTCCTGCCGCGAGTCGCACGCTTCAAGCCGGAGGTCATCTTCTGGGAGTTCGGCTACGACGCCACCCGCGGCGAGTACGCCGACAAGGGGCTTACCCCGGACTGCCATATCCGCATCGCCCGGCTGGTGAAAGCGGCCGCCGACGGTGTGTGCCAGGGCAGGCTGGTGGCCATCCTGTGCGGCGGATCGGGCCGCATGGTCGCCTCCTATGCTATCCCGCGCATCATCTCAGCCATGGCCGAGTTGGACTAGCCACAACGCGCCTCCAGCGTCTCGCCGATCTTTCTGACTCCTGCCCGCTCCACCTGCCCACAAGATACCCTGCTCTCCATGATGGTTCGAAGACCCAACGGTCATTGTCTTCGGCCCCTCGTAGTGGAAATGATGAGACAAAAGTCGTATGCCAAAGAGGGTTTCTGCTCTAGACTAATATTGAAACAAGAAAGGGACTTAATCCGTTCTAGTAATAAATCATTTGAGTAGAGGTGGGGAAATGAAAGCAGCGATAATGTACCCGGCAAGTCCGGTCAAAGAGAAGGATGGGTGTGCTCATTATTGGATAATCGAAAGTCCAAGAGGGCAAAGCAGTAAGGGCGTGTGTCGTCTTTGCGGCAAGATTAAGGACTTCGATAACAGGGGAGTAGAGTTCTTCTACGATAATGAAGCGACGCCTTTGATCGTCGAGCAAAAGAAACCGTGGCAAGAAGAGGACGAGGAACCGCAGTTCGAGGTGGCCTAAGCGCGGTCGCCGGCTTCAGGGCCGGTGACAACTAGGGTCTTGCCTAAAGCAAAAGCCTGCTCAAGCAAAGCAGGCTTTTGCTTTACCTCGCCGCGCTCTTCCACGCTGCGGACGAGGAGATCACCGGCGTAGCTGACGTCAATCGCGTCGAAGAACGTCTTCGCCGTGAGCACCGGCCCTTCGAACAGCCTCTGTCCCTTCGTAGCGCCCACTGCAATAAAGGCGCCTTTCCTGCCCGGGCGGGACACCGTCCAGTGAAGGTGGTGCTTTCTAGCCCAGATCGCCTGGCAGCGGTCTATGAGCGCCTTGACCTGAGCGGTGACCGCATAGAAGAATACGGGGGAGGTCAGAATGACCACGTCAGCTTCCAGCAGCCTGGCGTACACCATCTGCATATCGTCCTTGATAATGCATTCACCGTCTTTGAAGCAAGCGTAGTACTCAGCGCAAGGGGCGATCTTGAGGTTGATCACCACCAGCTTCTCGACCTCGGCCCCCGCCTCCTTCGCCCCCCTCAGGGCCTCGTCAAGCAACAGATCGGTGTTGCTCTTCTTGCGAGGACT
>JAUSJJ010000038.1 GCA_030647705.1 Dehalococcoidia bacterium | reverse complement strand
CATTCTAAGTGCCGTTAAATGTTCCTTGCTCGCACCTGCCTATCTCGGGCGTCGCGATGCGGTTAGAAGTCATGGTTGTCCTATTTCATAACTGAGAGAGAAATTCTTCTAGATGGACTGCCGGCGCTGCAGCATCAAAAGTTAGCCTTCGAATGGTTAGCTCCCCGTTTACCCGTTGAAGAACAATTACTCCGGCATTGTGCGTACCGATAAAAATACGCCCATCCCTATCAATTGCCAGCTCTTGGAGGTAAATGGAGTCAACTATTTCATGCCAGTTTAGATTAAATGCGGGAGACATCACATTACCATCGAGCTTAAGAAGTCCCAGTTTATCTGCAAGAATGTAGAGCTCGCCCGACGGCATGAATGATATTCCTCTGATAACGGTTTCGTTCCTGGGGAGTTCGTCAGGGAGGGTTTCGCTCGCCGGTATTATCTTTTTCCAAAAATTCCCGTCGTACTCGTGTATGGAACCCCATCCGCCGCTCAGATGAGCAAGACCGGTTGAAAGCCAAACGTGATGGTCAGAACTCTGAGCAATACCAGTTACTGACATATATGACGAACCTTCTTTGGAACAGTCCCGCCATATTCCGGACGATTTATCCAAACAAACTAAAACTCCGCCCCATTCCCCGACGTTATAACCTGCATATATCCCTTCTTCCGTAGAAAGAATGTGTTGAGGTACATCGCCACGAACCCGTCCAGAAAAGAGCTTTACAAAAGACTGCCAGGTCTTACCAGTACGGACGTAAGCACCTCCTTGCGTGAAGCAGATAACCAAGTTGTCATTCGCGACTATACGATGTGCACCTGTCTCAGAGATACCTTCGGGAAGGGACTCGCTCTGCCAACCTGTATTATCTAAAGTCATAAGGCTCAACCTATCTCTATCGCGGCAAAGTGCAAATATCTGTCTATCCCTCAACGAGAAATCCAGCAGCTCACCATATTTGGGTAATACCACCGGCTGTAGACGCTGGGTGGTGAAATCAAAGGCGTAGATGTCTTTCCAATCCGGCGGAATTTCGTTAGGAAATGGTGGGCTTACTTTAGCCACAACCCGATTTCCGACTTTATTCATCCATTCGAGGCGTGGTTGGTCTCTCGCGATAGCTGGCATACCCGGAATTTGTTTCTCTACTTTTGCATATGCCTTAACCGCCTCTTCCTGGGATTTCCTCTCGATAGAGCCCGGTCGTTTTGCACGAACTTCATCCATCGCGGCACCGGCTTCATACCCCTGACTGACCAGATAGCAAGCCAGAATTGTCCCTGTTCTGCCGATTCCTGCTCCGCAGGACACGCCTACCGGCCGTCCCTCAGACAGAGACTTAGTAATGAAGTTGACCATCTTATTAACCTGCCCCGGGTTTGGGGCGGTGAAATCAGGAACAGGTTCGTGGCAATCCCAGAGGCCAACCTGCTCTACCTGGCTGCCGGTCACTTGAGCCTTGTGTTCCTCAGCCATCCTAACCAGGGCAAGCATCCCCTGTTTCTTGAGCCACACCAGGTCCTGCACGGACGACGGCCCCTGATGCCCGGCCAGTTTCCCATCAATTATCCAACTGAAATTCAGATTAGTCATGGGTATCCTCCGTATGGGCAGTCAATCATACCCGAGCACCATAACGTGACTGGCTAGAACAGTGTGTTTCAAACCGTCTTTTTTGTCCCACTCATCAAGAGTATAGGCACCCAAAAAGGTTATGTCCTTAGAGCCTTGCTGAGAAAGCTCATTCAGAAAAGTAAAGTTGGACTCGTTATGATTCATATACTCATGCAGTTTATCGCATAGAACCACCGTATGGTATCCTTTCTTCAGTCCCCGCTTGCGCCCCGCAGATACGATGGAGAGCGGTAGGGTTACGTCTAGGGACACCCTATACCTGTACGGTAACGTGCTCTTGTCATAGGGGTACTCATGGCCTATGTCTACGCACTGGTACTGGCTCACGCCAACTTCTGCCAGGAGGCGTTGCATGTCTTCTGTGAAATACTTCTTCGCTATGCTTGGTACGCCTTTCTGAAAGGCCTTTACCATATTCAGAAAGTAAGTTTTGTTGGCTATTTTGCTTGGCCCTTGGAGAATCATCAAGCAGTTGCCCTTTCCATACACGATTCTCTCGAATACAGCACGCGCTTGTTCTTCAAACCACATGGTGTCTCGCAGATTCTTGAGCCATAACTCCAGTTCTTCATTAGTGGCCATTACTCACCTCGCTTTTTGGCAAATTTCTCCCAACCTCTCTGAAATATTTGACGTGTGGCTTACACATCTTGGCGAGCTATTACGCACCTCCTACGGATGCCAGGGAAACCAGCTCCCACTTGCACCAGGTAACCAGAACGTTAGCTTGCCGAAAATGCCTTCAAATACCTCACGTTTTTCATAAGATTTGGCGACTAACCACATCACATCTTTACCGGCTCGCGGAAAGACCCTGCACTCGACCCCTTTGGATGTTCTAACCATTTCCACCTTCTCAAACATATCTGGCGTACCTTTATCTAGTCCGTAGTCCAGACCATCAGCAACTCGAAGCAAAGATACTAGTTCTGCGGTAGTGCGGTAGTCCTCAAGTAGAATGTCCTTCAGAGGTTCAAGTTTCCCATCGGGAACAGGGTTACCATGGTAGAAAACAGAGTACATTACCACAGCAAGCAAATCCTTGCGGTATGCAGAAAGCCTCTTATCATCCCACAGCTGTTCCTTGAGCATCCGAAAACCTGCAGCCTTATGGTCTTCACCTCCTTGTTCTTTGCCGACTCCAATATCATGTGATAATCCAGCTGCCTCGGCAAGCTTACGTTTGTCAGCGGTGTCATTGATAAATCCAATAGCTGCCATGTCGTCGTACATATTTAGCATAAGGCGCGTGACTGTTAGTGGATGCTTGCCTCTGCCATAGTCTTCCTTTAAGGCAATTTTTAGTATTTCATTATGAACCCAGTCGGCAGCAACTCCGTTCATCTTCATCTTTATCTTTATCGCTTCTATCTGCTCGGCCATGGTCATCTTATGACCTGTTGGCAAGATTACGGTTCCGGTCGGTACAGTGCGTGGAGGACGGATTACGCTGGATACGTCTTCGGTTCTCGGAAGCACCGGCACAGGGCCAACAATTTCTGTCCAAATCTGCTTAAATCGCCGCTCTAATGCGTCAGCGCACTCATCGTATTTCTGCTCGTTTTGGTTAAAGGGGTCTGGAATACCCAGGACAACCACCTTATGACCAGCAAGGCTCCCCCCTTTCATACGTTCTACCATCACCATTATGAGGTCTGCCTTTTCAGCCATTTCATCAGTCAGCTTTTTGGGCACATGGTCAGCCAATAAATCCGCTCCATAGCGCTTCAGTATAGTTTTTATAGAATTGACGTGGGCTGAAGTGCCATCAGCCCCATCATAGGCCGCACTATCCACCTCAAACTGCCTTCCCAGTCCGTTTTCTTTCAGCATTTGCTCGAGTATTATTTTCGCCATGGGGGACCGGCAAGTGTTCCCTCCGCACACCAGTAGAATCTTTCTCTTCCCTCTTACTATACTCACAGTCTATCTCCTTTAGAGCTTACCCCTAGTCCGTTTCTCCACACAATACCGTTTGTAAATGTCACTTAAACCAGGTGGCGAAGTGAGTGACATCGTAACATAATCAATTACAATATGGCAATAAAGAATCCTGCGGATAGGAATAGCAAAGATACCCAGCAGCTAAAGAAGATTGGCGATAATATCAGAGCGGCTAGAAAACGGGCGGGATACTCTCAGGAAACATTCGCCGATATAGCTGGTTTCTCCCGGAGCTATTACACAGAAATCGAGACCGGGAAACGGAATGTCTCGATACTAAATATTGTGAAGATTCTGGAAAACTTAAACGCTGAACCTAACGAAATAATCGGCACCGTTAAACCAAAGAAGTAGCAGGTAATGCCCAGAGGGAGTTGACCCCGGGCATAACGTCGACTCGACAGTGGACAGATTGGAAGCATTCCTGGTCCATTTTTTCATATCGCGGTTTCCTTCTCAAGACCAGATGGCGAGGTGGTAAGTTACTAGGTAAGTTACC
>JAUSJJ010000037.1 GCA_030647705.1 Dehalococcoidia bacterium | reverse complement strand
GGCGATACGGGGCGGGAATGACACATGGGCTTGCGCCGGTCGCCCAAGTGGCACGTTTCGCGGCAGCCTGACTGGAAGATAGCCCGTTGCAAACCGCTGAACGAGCGCTTATACTGAGCAGGCTGTGAACACGGCGCACTTCGGCGGGCGGGATGGCGGCAACGACAGCGGTTGCTGAACGGCCTCAACCTCTACAGCGAGGAGGACCCCGATGTCGGACTGGCAGGAAGAATACAAAAACAAATTCGTCTCCGTCAAAGAAGCGGCGGGCATGGTCAAATCGGGCGACCGGGTGTTTATCTCTCCGGTCAACGACCCACCGGCCCTCTCCGCCGCGCTGGCCGCCCGCAAGAACGAACTGAAGAACGTGGAGATCACCCTGTCCGGAGTTCCGGCCAGCGACGCCGGCTGGTACGACCCCTCTCTGGAGGACGTGTTCCCGCTGACCGTGTTCTTCGCCGGCTCCCTGGCCCGGCGCAGGCTGGATGTCAGGGCGGCTGATTTCACCCCTTTCATCTTCTCCCTCTACAGCAAGCCCTGGGAGGACAAACGCGAGACAGCCGGGCAATGGGACTGGTTCTTCCAGGTGGTCTCGCCGCCGGACAAGTACGGCTATTGCAGCTATGGGAACATGATCTGGCACAAGAAGTCCATGCGGGTCGGCGGCTCCTACAAGAAGACCATCGCCGAAGTGGACGCCAACCAGATCCGCACCTTCGGCGACAACTCCATCCACGTCTCCGAGATCGATTACTTCGTGGAGAACACCAAGCCACGGCCGGCGCCGGTGTTCACCCTCGAAATCACAGACCTCTCCCGCACCATCGCCGGCTATGTGAGCAGCCTGGTCAGGGACGGCGATACCATACAGCTTGGGACCGGGACCGTTACCGATGCGCTCGCCGTGGTGGGCGCCTTCGACGACAAGCACGACCTGGGTATACACACCGAAATGACCTCTCACGGCATGGTGGACCTGGTCAAACGGGGAGTGGTTACCGGAAAACACAAGACGATCCATCCGGGAAAGGTGGTCGCCTCCTGCTTCTGGCCGGAGCCGGGCGCCCTCGACTACGTCGACATGAACCCCGTGTTCGAGCTATATGACGTGGACTATGTCAACGATGTCAGGACCATCTCATCTCACGACAACATGGTGGCCATAAACACCGCCATCGGAATCGACTTCACCGGTCAGATTGCAGTCGAGTCCATCGGGCCCCGCCTGTGGAGCGCACCCGGCGGGCAGATGGAATTCGCCCTGGGCGCTCTCTACTCCAAAGGCGGTCGCTACATAGTGTGCCTGGCTTCCACCGCCACCGTGAAAGGCAAAACGGTATCCAGAATAATGCCGCAGTTGGAGGCGGGAACTATGCTGACCATACCCCGCAGCCTGACCGACTACGTGGTCACGGAGTATGGCATCGCGCGATTGCTGGGCAAGTCCCAGCGCCAGCGGGCCAACGAGCTTATCTCCATTGCTCACCCGGACTTCCGGGCCGATCTCAAGAAGGCGGCCCAGAAGCTATTCTATCAATAGCACAACGACCGCACGCATTGCCCCGTCAGAATGGATTCCCGCTTTCGCGGGAATGACACACTAGGGCACTCTTGCAGTCGAGGGCATTGAAGGACGAAAATGAGAGTCCAGAGGGCGAAGCCCTTTGGCAGATGGTTTGGGGGGGTGTCCCCCCAACTTCTTCTCATCTCCCTCTTCTGGGCAGGAGAGGGAGACCGAGAGGGTGAGGTCGCAAAGCTAAAACCGAGGAGGTTATCACTATGCCATCATTGAGAATGCTGCAGCCCATCAAGATCAGGGGCATGGAACTGAAGAACCGCGTCATCATGGCGCCCATGGAGACCAACATCGGCGTCAGAAACCGCAAGGCGAGGGCCTACTACAACGAAAGAGCCATAGGCGGCGCCGGCCTCATCACCATCTCGGGAATGTCCCTCGACCTTTACATCGACGACGACGTCTGGGGCAAGCCGGGAGCCGCTGCACGCTTCCTGGAAGGGTGCAACCTCTTGGCGGGCGACATCCATCAATCCGGAGCCAAGCTGGCGGCCCAGTTGATACATCTTAGCCGGATCCCCTCCGGCACCGGCCTCTACGACGACCGCGGCGAGCCGATCGCGCCCTCGCCCAGGGAGGACGTGCCCCGCGATGTCGTCAGCGCCATCCTGGCCAAGAAGGGCCTGATCAAGAAGGTGCCATGCCGGGAACTCACCGTACCGGAGATACAGGGCATTGTCGCCAAGTTCGGCCGGGCGGCTGCAGCGGTCAAGAGCGCCGGCTTCGACATGGTCGAGTTCCATGGCTCTCACGGCTACATGCCCAGCCAGTTCTTCTCACCGGCAGATAACCACCGCACCGACAAGTATGGCGGCGACCTGAAGGGACGGGCGCGCTTCGGTGTGGAGTGCGTCCAGGCGATGCGGGCGGCCGTCGGCAACGATTTCCCCATATGCGCACGCATCGGCGGCTATGAGTACCGGAAGGGCGGCATCACCCCGGATCAGGCCGCGGACTACGCGGCCCTGCTGGAGCATGCCGGGGCCGACATCATCAGCGTCTCCGTAGGCGGCACCGACCGTCCCCGAGGCTACTCAAACTACGTGGCGCCATCGCCGGAGTTCCCGCTGGGCTGCTACGCCGATTTCGCTCAAGCGGTGAAGCGGAAGGTCAAGGTGGCGGTGGCGGCCGTGGGCCGCATCCATACCCAGGAGATCGCCGAGGAGATCCTGGGCCAGGGCAAGGCAGACCTGCTCGCCCTTGGCCGCCAGCTCATCGCCGATCCGCACTGGGTGCGAAAGATAGCGTCCGGCCATCCTGAGGATGTCGTGCCCTGCCAGAGCTGCAACACCTGCATGGAGAGCTTGGGCAGGGAGTCCGGGTTTCGCTGCACGGTGAATGCGGCCGCGGGCAAAGAGGCCGACTATGTTGAGAAGCCCGTGGAGAAACCGAAGAAGGTGTGGGTCATCGGAGGCGGGCCTGCCGGAATGGAGGCCGCGCGCGTGGCGGCCCTGCGTGGACATCAGGTCACGCTTTGGGAAAAGGAGAAGGAGCTGGGCGGGCAACTGCTGGTAGCCGATCT
>JAUSJJ010000035.1 GCA_030647705.1 Dehalococcoidia bacterium | reverse complement strand
TTTTCCGGAAGCGGCATGAACTTCGTCCCGTTGTACCTGGCGGTAGGCATCAAAAGGGCGAGAGAGCTGCTGCTCACCGGCAGGTTCATCACCGGCAAGCAGGCTGCGGAGATCGGGCTGGTGGCCCGGTCGGTCCCGGGCGATAAGCTGGAGGAAGAGGTGGAGAAGACGGCCCAGGCGGTGTGCCTGCTGCCTCGCGATGGCATCTCCATCGGCAAGATGTCCACCCACATGATCTACGATATCCTGGGCATGACCAAGGGCCTGACCCAGGGCTACATCAGCCACACCATGTTCACCAACCTGAGATGGGAAGACGACGAGTACAACTTCTTCAAGGAGCGTCGGAACAAAGGGCTGAAGACCGGCTTCCACGCCCGCGACGACCGGTATAAGGGGTTGGTGTAGGCCAAGTTCCTCTGGCGTTCCAGTTGGACGCCTAAGCAGGCACGAAGTATCGCACTAGGATGCTCCTCCAAGTCAGCAAAACGGGAGGGCAGTTGGAGAAACATGCCCTCCCGTTTTCCAAGGTACTATCTCCCTGCAGAGGACAGGGACCAACCCCACCTATTACTTCTGACAAAGATCGACGATAAGGAGCTCCAGGGCCTGCTCGCCGCTCCACCTGCCCGTCTTTATGGAAATGTCGGTCTCCAACAGCTTCCGGTAGGTGTCCTCCAGGCGCTTCACGGGATACGATGCCTGCTGCTGAAGCATTCTCCCCACAGCCATGCTTGGCACCCCCAGCCTGCCCGCCATCTCCCACTGCGACAACCTCTGGCCGGCGAGGTCTTTCAATTGAAGCAGATGGCGGAACTGCCGGGTGAGCATGAACAGGACAAACGGCGCTGCCGCACCCTCCAGCGAGAGCTGGTGCAGCAGTTGGATGGCCGTGGGCGTCCGGCGCTCAATCACGGCATCCACCAGGTTGAACACGGTGAACTCCCGGGCGGAGCTGGTCTGCAACCTGACGTCCTTTTCCTCGATGCTGCGACCGTGAGCGTACAAACACAACTTCTCCAGCTCGCTGCTCATCACCCACAGGTTCCCGCCCACGAGGTCGACCAGGGCTTTCGCAGCAGGAGCGGAGATCTGCCCGTCCAGCTTCTTCACCCGCCGCACCACCCATTCGCGGAGAGCGTTGTCGTCCAGCGAACGATACTCTCTGACCTTGGCCGCTGAAGCCAGCGCTTTGAGCAGAGGGTTGTTTCTATCTACCGCGCCATCGACGAGCACCAGGGCAGTGCTGGGGGGCATGACGCCCACGTGGTCCTTGAGCCCCAGCCAGGCTTCGAGGTGCTTCTCACCTGACGCAGGCCGCTTGGGCTGTCGGGCGCCTCTGTGCGGGTCGAAGCGGGACAGCAGCCCCTCCACCACCACCAGGCGGCGCTCCGCCAGAAAAGGGACGGTATCGCAGGCTGCCTGCAGCTCGGGCAACGTCAGCTTCTGTCCCTCGAAGACCGTAGTGTTGGTGGACAGTAGCTGTGGTTCGCCCAGGCTTTGCTTGATCTCGTCCATCGCTTCTTTGACCGAGAAGCTGTCTTGTCCGTAAAGTATGTGGAACAAGTTTGCGTTGACTCCGATCCGGTTGTCGCCGGGCTACAGGCTACGTTAGACCTCTCCCTCTCGGTCCCTCTCTCCGCTGGCGGAGAGGGGGAAGAGAAATAAGGCAGGGGGACACCCCCTGCGACCCCTGACAAAGAGGCTGCGCCTCTCTGGACTCTTCCTTCAGCCAGATTGCGTAGGGTGTTGAAGCGAAAACGTAACCCGCCAACCGTGGCTGGAGTTGGCCCCCCCATGATCGTCTTACCGGCCCCGTATCGCAGTACGGGGTAAACTCAGCCGGTATCCAGAACTCAAGAGACAGCTATGCAGCTGACCCCTTCCGTCCCAGGAACCGGGCTAGCTCTTTCGCCGAGCGAGTGTTGAGCAGGTGTTTCGGCTCGCACCAGCCCCTGCGGGCCATGCCCATTCCAAAGCGCATGTACTGGAAGTGCGCCGCGCTATGTGAGTCCGTGCCCAGGGCCAGCTTCACGCCCAACTCCCGCGCCCTGAATATGTGGATGTCCCTTAGGTCGAGCCGGGCCGGCATGGCGTTGACCTCCAGCGCGGTACCGGTCTCTAATGCTATCCTAAACAGCTCCTCGATGTCCAGGTCTATCGGCTCGCGTTCTCTCAGCAGGCGGCAGGTCGGGTGGGCCAGTACGTCCACGTTGGGATTGCTGAGCGCCCGGCGCAGCCTGTCCATCAGCTTGGGCTTTTCCTGCCCCATCGCCGAATGGATGGATGCCACCACCACATCCAACCGGCTGAGGATTTCGTCAGGCAGATCCAGAGAGCCATCGGCGCGGATATCGAGCTCCACGCCCGTGAAGATACGAAACCCTTTCAGCTTCCGGTTCAACTCCTCGATTTCGGCCATCTGCTGGCGCAATCGCTCCGGCGTCAGCCCCCGCGCCACCCCCAGCCCCTGCGAGTGGTCGGTGATTGCTATGTACTGGTAGCCCATCTCTTTCGCGGTTGTGGCCATCGTTTCGATGGAGTCATGGCCATCGCTCCACTTGGAGTGGACGTGCAGGTCGCCCTTGATATCGGCAAGCTCCACCAGTTTGGGAATATCGCCGCGTTCAGACGCCGCGATCTCGCCCCGTGCCTCGCGGAGCTCCGGCGGGATGTATTGCAGGCCCAACCGTTTGTAGAAGTCCTCTTCGCGGATGAACTTCTCCAGTTTGCCCGTCTCCAGCACGGTGATGCCGTACTCGCTGAGCTTCAGCCCCTGGCGGATGCCTCGTTCGCGCAGTTCGACGTTGTGCTCTTTGCTGCCCGTGAAATACTGTAGCAGGGAGCCGAAGCTGTCGTCGTCCACGATTCTGAGGTCTACCTGCAGGCCGCTGCGTAGCCTTACGCTGGCCTTGGTGCCGCCCGAGCCGATGACTTCCGCGACCTGCGGCAAATGGGTGAAAGCATTGAGCACCTTCTCCGGCTGTGACGTGGCGCCCATGAGGTCGATATCTCCGATGGTCTCCTTGAAACGTCTCAGGCTGCCCGCCGCAGTGAGGTTGCTGATGCCGGTCTCTTTCCGCAAGGCAGCGATGATCTCTTCGACAGCGGGCAATGCCTCGCCGATGGATATGCGCTGGTCTTTGCGCCGGAACGCCTGGATCTGTTTGAGTATCTTCTCGGCCGACTTCTCACCCATTCGCGGCAG
>JAUSJJ010000030.1 GCA_030647705.1 Dehalococcoidia bacterium | reverse complement strand
GGTGACGCCCTCATTCAGTTGAGCGCTGAGCTGGGCCTGGTCTAGGGGCGCTTGCCTGTTCGCTGCGCGCCGCATCTCCACCACGGCCCAGACGACGGCGACAACCAGCAATGCCAGCAGCGTGACTATGACTATTTCCATGCGTCGCTATGGCCTCGGATGCAGCGGCTTGGCCTCAGTGATGTGAGGACGCCTCAGGTAGATCGGCTGTAGAGATGCCAGGTCATCCACATCGTTGACCTGCAACCTGCGCCAGCCCAGTTCGGCCAGATACCCCGCCCGCCTCAAGGCGGACGCCCCGCCGACCACGATCGCCCTCTTGCCCAACCGTTCATTGATCTGTGAGATAATGCCCTCAGTCATCCGTCCGCAGAAGAGGGTGCGGCCCTCGATACCTGCGCATAGCTCTTCCACGGTCGTGATACGCTCCGGGACTAGCTGCTGCCAGCATCCCCGTTTCGTCTGATAGAGTGCGGCAGCTATTTCACCTCGGCCCGCGTCGGAAACAGCGCACACCGGCCAGTCCCTACCGGCATGGGGGAATGCCTCTACCTCCAGCGTGCCGATCCCTACCAGGGGAACGCCCAGGGCCAAAGACAGCCCTTTGGCCGTGCTCACCCCCACCCTCAGCCCGTTGAAGCTGCCCGGCCCCCTGGCCACCGCGATACCCGTAATCTCCCCGATCGTGACCCCGGCCAGCTTGAGCGCGTAGGCCAGGTTGGGCAACAGCTCCACGCTGTGGTTCTGGCCGGCATGCCAGGTGACCTCCACCTGAACGTTGCCCCTGTTTGCCAGCGCAACGCTGGCTGTTTCCGTGGAGGTATCCAACGCCAGTTCCATCAGTCCTTCTGTATCTCGCAAAGATCGGCCAGCGCTTCCACCAGCTTTTCGTAGCGCTTGCCTTTGGGTTGAAGATGCAACACGCGCTCCGTTTCTCCGACAAGCTCAATTTTGACCAGCAGATGCTCCGGCGGCAACAACACCAGACCCCTGTCCGCCCATTCCACCACCGAAACACCCTTGCCGTAGAAGTATTCGTCGAGCCCCAGGTCGCCGATCTCAGCGACGTTCTCAAGCCGGTACAGGTCGACGTGATACAGGGGCAAGCGTCCTTGATACTGTCTGACCAGCACAAAGGACGGGCTCACCGCGTATTCAGCGACGCCGAGGCCCCAGGCAATACCCTGCGTCAGCGTCGTTTTCCCCGCTCCGAGGTCTCCGACCAACAGGATGACATCCCCGACGTTGGCCGATTCGCCGAGCGCCCGGCCCAGGCGCTGAGTCTGCTCCGGGCTGGGGCTGATGCAGTTCAAAGCGGCTTCTTCGCCGAGAAGTGGTCCCACCCTTTTTTTGTCCATTCCAGCGTATTGCCCTCGTCGTCAAGCAGGGTTACGCGTCCCGGATTATCGGCGACCACTTCGCCGATGACTGTCACCGGCGTGCCGGACAGGTTGCCCAGGCCATCGATCACCGTGCGAGGGGCCGTGAACAGCAACTCAAAGTCCTCACCCCCGGACAGCGCCATGTTTAGGTAGTCCTGTTTGAAAGCGTCTCTCACCAGAGGATGGACCGGCAGCTTTTCGGTATGCACGCGGGCGCCCACGTGACTGGCCTCGCAGATGTGAGTCAGATCGCCGACCAGTCCGTCGCTGATGTCTATGGCAGCCTTCACACCATGGGCCACCAGACTCTGCCCCTCTTTGATCCGCGGCTGCGGGCGAAAGTGCGCCTCGCGCAGAAGACTTGTGGTTTCCTTGTCCAGTTTCAAACCGGAGGTCAGCATCTCCAACCCAGCCGCCGAGGAGCCAAGATGTCCAGTAACGGCAATGAGGTCGCCTAGCTGGGCGGACGAACGAGTCAGCAGCTTGTCGTCCGTCGCTACTCCGAGAAGGGTAACGCTGAGGATGACCAGCGGGGCTCGCGTGATATCCCCGCCCACGACGCACAGTGGAAACTCAGCGCCGAGGGCGATGATGCCCTGGTACAGGCTGAGTACGTTTTCTACCTCGGTATCCCCGGGCAATCCCAGCGTGACCTCTGCATACTGGGGAGCGCCTCCCATTGCGGCTATGTCGCTCAGATTAGCCGCCAGCAGCTTCCAGCCCATCTCCTGCCAGGTGATCGTACCCAACACGAAGTCGACGTCCTGCACCAGGGTATCGGTGGTGCAGAGTTGGAGGGAGGCATCCGTGCGCCACACCGCCGCATCATCCCCGATACCGATCACCAGCTTGTCGGAACTGCCCAGCCCGGCCTCACCGACCTTCTTGGCCAGCAGGTCTATCAGGCCGAACTCTCCAATCTCAGATACCTTCATAGGCCAGATTATACAGGCTTTGTACAGCAGCCACAATATCTAGCAAAACGGGCCGAAACCTGATATATTGCAGGCGACACCATCCTGACATGGTGAGAAACATGCTCCTTCTGTCATTCGCCTCCCGAAATGAATGACGCTCCAATGTGGCCAGGTTTGGCGGACACAATCTAGAAAGGAGATAACATGGCCCTTCTCTACGAGAAGAAAGGCAAGATCGCCTACTTCACGCTCAACCGCCCCGAGGCCTTCAACTCCCTCGACCCTGACACCCTCAAGGAGTTCCACGATGCACTGTTGGACTTCAGGGACGACTCGGAATTATGGGTAGGCATCGTCACTGGCGCCGGAAACCGGGCTTTCTGTGCTGGAGCAGACTTGACCAAGACCATCCCTCTGATGATGGACCCCAACAAGACCCCACCCTGGCGCACCCCGTCGAACATCATGCGAGGACTTCAGCTCTTCAAGCCGCTCATCGCTGCCATCAACGGGATGGCCCT
>JAUSJJ010000022.1 GCA_030647705.1 Dehalococcoidia bacterium | reverse complement strand
AACGCGGCAACAACATCGCCAAAGAAGAGATCAACGCGGCCGGCGGCATCGTCGTTGCCGGGCAAAGGTACTTGCTGGATAACATCGTCTTCTACGACGACAAGTACATCCCCGACGAGGGTGTGAAGGCGGCCAACAAGCTGGTCTTCGAGGACAAGGTCAAGTTCGTGGTGAACACGGGCGGCTCCGGGCCGTCACTGGCCAGCGCGCCTATCTTCACTGACAACAAGATCCTGTCAATGCAGGGGCTGAGCTACTCCAAAGATTCGATAGGGTCCAAGTACCCCTACGCTTTCAGAAGTGTGATGTCCGCCGCTTTCTACTACAAGCCTTTCGTGGATTGGGTGCGCAAGACGAAATACCCGACGGAGTCGTTGAAGGTTGCTGTTCTTGACCAGAACGACGCCTTGGGCTGGACCACCCATGAGCAGGGCCTGGCAGCCTGGAAGAAGTCAGGGGCAACTGTGGTGTGGGAGGGCTACTACCCTGCAGGCACCACAGACTTCACCTCGATCCTGACCACGATTCTGGCCAAGGGGCCGACCCTGTTCGACCCCGGCGCGACCTCTCCCGGCCAGCTTCCTCCGATGATCACCCAACTGCGCGACCTGAACTTCAAGGGGCCGATCACTGCCATAACCTACCAGATCCCGACTGACCTGCAGAAGGCGGTGAAGGCGGAGTATCTGGAAGGCCTCATCGTAGCCTACCCGGACATGGGCGGCACGCAGGCCACCACGGCCCAGAAGGCATTCTACGATACCTACATCAAGGCATATGGCGAGCCGTTCCTGCCCTTGAGCACCTGGTCCTACGTGGCGGTCAAGAACCTGACCCAGGCCATTGTGAAGGCCAACAGCCTTGACTCTGTGGTAGTGACTAAGACCCTGGAAGGGATGACCTTCCCCGGCACTATCCTGGGTGATGGCTCCTGGGCCGGCGCAGAGCTCTATGGCGGGTTAAACCATGAGTTCACCGCGAACCAGATGTTCATCCAGATTCAAAGCGGCAAGCCCGTGCGAGTGGCGGATCTGAAGCCGCAGATCTTCACGGCGCCTTAACCAGGTACTGGAGACGTGCTTTGTTGGCAGGTCTTCGCAGGTAGCTCTGACAGTGCAGAGACCTCTCGGGCGCCGGGTCTGGAATATCTCCAGACCCGGCGCCCATCGGCGATAGACCCTTAGCTGGGGCCGCACCTGGAAGCGCTTGCGGATTCAGGTGCGGCGGTCCACCAGATAGCAGGCTCAGCGGCAGTCACGGGTGTAGTCGTTTCCCGATGTGGCGCTGCATGAAACAATCAGTCAAGCGTGGGAAGGGCTGCACCCGTGTGCTATGTCCGGAGGCGTTGCGGGGTCGGTGCAGACTTGAAGCCAGGGAGATAGATAATGGAGTTTTACCTCCAGCTTCTGATAAACGGTCTGTTGTTGAGCCTAACCTACATTCTGTTCGCCCTGGGACTCACCTTGATCTTCGGCATCATGGACATCGTCAATTTCGCCCACGGCGATTTCTTCATGCTGGGCGCTTTCGGCGCGTACTTCTTCTACGGCGCATTCAAGATCAACTACTTCCTGGCCTTGCTCGTTTCGATGGCGCTGGTCGGGGTCCTCGGCATATTGGCCGAGAAGACTCTGTTCTACCGGCTGAGGCGGGAGGTGGTACTGAGTTTCATCATCGCTTTGGGACTCAGCATGATCCTGCAGAGCGGTACCCAGATGGTCTTCGGCGTGCCCGACCAGTATGTTCTTCCGCCCTATCAGACGGTGTTCAGGGCATTTGGCGTTTCGGTCCCGATGCGGACCCTGCTGCCGGCCCTAATAGGAGGGGCGTTGGCGGTGGGGTTGGTGTTGTTCATGCGCTATGTGAAGCAAGGCAGGATGCTCAGGGCGGTGGCCATGGACATGGACGCCTCCGCGCTCCAGGGTATCAGCATCGCTCGGGCGCGCGCGCTGGCATGGTTCCTCGGGTGCGTCCTGGCCGGCGCAGCAGGGGTGCTCCTGGCGCCCATGGGAGCTATCAACGCCTCCATAGGCCAGGCGCCTCTGGTGAAGGCCTTCGGTATAGTTATCATCGGCGGCCTGGGTAGCGTTCCCGGCGCCATTCTAGGTGGGCTGTTGCTGGGTTTGGTGGAGAGCTTCGGGTCTGCTTACATCGATGCCTCCGGCCCCACCATGATCTGGTTCGGGCTGGTCATACTCATGCTGATTGTTAGGCCACAGGGGTTGCTTGGACATGCTTAAGAAGAAGTGGACTAAGCCCCTGGGTCTCCTGGTGCTGGCTTTATTGCTGGTGTTTCTGCCCGTCTACGTGACGAGCGCGTACTACGTGCATATCCTGATCTATATCTTCGTCCTGGCTATTCTGGCCGTTGGCGTGCGGTTGGTCTACACGACGGGCATGGTCACTTTCGCTCATGCCGCGTTCTACGCCATCGGCGCCTACACTTCTGCCACGCTGGTGATGCGTTTTGGCTGGTCTTTTTGGGTGGCCATATTCGCAGCCGGCGTGATGTCGGCCATCGTGGCACTGGCCATCGGCTACCCTGTGCTCAGGATAAAGGGCGTCTATTTCTTTCTGGTCTCCTTTGCCTTTGGCATGGTTGTCTTCACATTCTTCTCCAATTACCTGGTGAATGTGTTCGGAGGCCCGAACGGCATCATAAGTGTGCCGCACCCAAACTCGATATCGATACCCGGGCTGCCAACACTGGACTTCGTGGGCAAGATCCCATACTACTACCTGGCTCTGGTGATTCTGGCGCTTACCTTGCTGGTGATGTACCGTCTGGACCGTTCCCGGTTTGGGCTGGTGTGTAAGTCGGTGCGGGAGGCGGACAACCTGGCCGAGACCGCAGGCGTGAACATCATGCAGTACAAGGTGTCGGCCTTCGTCATCGCCTGTTTCTTCGCCGGGGTGGCCGGCGCTTTCATCGCCCACTACTATTCCTCTGCCACTCCGGACACTTTCGGCTTCCATCTCTCGGTGTCGCTGCTGGTCTTCATGCTGGTGGGTGGGTCGGGGAGCGTGGCCGGGCCTGTGATCGGAGTTGCCGTCCTGGAGTTCCTGGCCGTGCTTTTCGTGAATGTAGACAAAGCTCTGGGGATTCCGCCGGGGCCGCCGGAGGTCTTGCTTTATGGCGTCATTTTGATTATATTTATTCTGTTTTTCCCCGGAGGCCTTGTCAGTCTGCCCGGGAAAGTTGTGGCTTTGTTCAAGGGACAGCCGAAGACTAAGAAAGAGGTGGGACAAAATGCCGTTACTTGAGCTGAAAGGACTGACCAAGTATTTCGGAGGGCTGGGCGCGGTCAGGGACCTGGACATGCAGGTGGAGCCCGGCGAAATACACGGGCTCATCGGCCCGAACGGCGCCGGGAAGACGACGGTGTTCAACCTGGTCAGCGGGGTCTATTCGCCGACCAAGGGGAAGGTGTTCTTCCAGGGAGAAGATATCAGTGGCAAGCGCCCGGACCTGGTGGCCCGGAGGGGGCTCACCCGCACCTTCCAGGCAACCACGTTGTTCCACAATTTCACTGTGCTTGACAACGTGATGGTGGGTTTTCATCTGCACTCCAAGATCAACTTCTGGGGCGCCCTGTTCAACACGCCGCACACCCGCAGACGTGAGAAGGAGCTGAGACAGAAGGCGCTGGAGATCCTGGAGTTTCTGGGTCTGGCGCCGATGAAAGATGAATACGCCAGGAACCTGCCGCATGGACATCAGAGGGCCCTGGGTGTAGCAATCGCTCTGGCCACCGAGCCGAAGCTGCTGATGTTGGACGAACCGGTCACTGGGATGAACCCCGAGGAAACCAGGGTGATGATGGATCACATCAGCAAGCTCCAGGAGAGGGGGATTACCCTGCTGCTCGTGGAGCACGACATGAAAGTGGTAATGGGATTGTGCAAGAAAATCACAGTGGTCAGCTTCGGCAGGAAGATCGCTGAGGGCGGGCCGGATGACATCAAGAAGAATCCGGAGGTCATCGAAGCCTACCTGGGAGGTGAAGAACATGTTGCTTAAGATCAAAGACCTAAGAGTCCATTATCAGAAGGTGGAAGCAGTGAAGGGGGTGTCCATGGAGGTGGAGGAGGGGTCGATAGTTACCTTCATCGGAGCCAACGGCGCCGGCAAGAGCACCATACTGAGGACGATCTCCGGGCTGAAGACTCCCACCGCCGGCGAGATATGGTTCAAGGACCAGCGAATTGACAAGAAGGCGCCGCAGCACATAGTGAAAGCCGGTATCTCCCAGTGTCCGGAAGGCAGGCGAGTCTTCCCCTACATGTCCGTGCTGGAGAACCTGATGATGGGCGCTTACACGCGGAAGGACAAGGCCGGGATCAAGAGGGACATGGAAAACGTGTACCGTCACTTCCCCAGGTTGAAGGAAAGGACAAAGCAGGCTGCGGGCACGCTGAGCGGCGGCGAGCAGCAGATGCTAGCCATGGGCCGGGCGCTGATGGCTGGCCCCAAGCTGATGCTCCTCGATGAGCCTTCGATTGGGCTGTCTCCGTTGCTGGTGCAGGAGATAGCCAAGATTATCAGAGAGATCAACGCTGATGGA
>JAUSJJ010000006.1 GCA_030647705.1 Dehalococcoidia bacterium | reverse complement strand
CGTGAGCGCTACCCCACCCTGACCCTCTCCTCTGCATAGTGGACGGGCTTCGGCTCATCGCGGGTAAGGGCCAGGGCTACGGTAAGCGGGCCCAGCCTGCCCACGAACATGGCGAGCGACAGGATGAGCTTGCCTCCAATGGACAGATAGGGGGTAATGCCGGTGCTGAAGCCAACCGTGCTGAAGGCGGAGACAGTCTCAAACGAGAGCTGAAGGAAGGAGATGTTCTCGGTGAAGCTGAGGGCCAAAGCAACCGTCAATACGGCGAGCAGGCTCAGAGCGGTCACCGCCACCGCCTTGTGCACCTGGAGCTCGGGGATCTGCCGGTTGAAGGCGCATACCTTGCCCCGGCCCCTCAAGTAGGAAAACGAGGTCAGCACCATCACCGCGAAGGTGTTCACCTTGATGCCGCCGGCCGTAGACCCGGACACTCCTCCGATGAACATCAGTATCATGATCAGGAACAGGCTCTGCTGCATCAGGCGGCCGAACTCCAGCGTGCTGAAGCCCGCCGAGCGGCTGGACATCGAGGTGAAGAACGAGTTGACCACCCTGTCCAAACCGGACATTCCGTTCATAGGGCCGGCATTGCCAAGCTCCAGCAGCAGGAAACCCAGAGTCCCCAGGGCAAGCAAGGCAATGGTCGTGGCCATGGCCAGTTTGGTGTCCAGGCTGAACCCCCGGCGAATGCCTCGGGTGACCAGCTCCACGATGACCGGCGTGCTGAGCGCCCCGAAGAAGACCAGGCCAGACAGCACCATCAGGGTGAAAGCGTCTCTCTGGAAGACGGCGAAGCCCTGGGCATTCGTGGTTATGTCAAATCCGGCGTTGTTGAAGGCCGAAACCGAGTGGAATATCGAAGGCCACCATTCTGCCCCCGCCGTCACTGCCGGGCCGGCGTGACGCGCCAGAATGAACGCGCCAGCCACTTCGAACACTACAGTGATAGCCAGCGCCTGGAGAGATGTTTTGACCAGCTCTCCCTTCGAGGAGGCGCCTATCGCGTCTTCAATCCTGAAGTCCCGGAGGTCGACGCGATTGCCAAGGGAGAGCAGCAGGAAGGAGGACATCACCATGAAACCGAGTCCGCCAAGCTGGATCAGCACCAGGATCACCATCTGCCCGAAGAAGCTCCAGTGCGTGCCGGTGTTGACTACTGTCAAGCCCGTATCGCTGATCGAAGAAGCCGCGGTAAACAGGGCATCGATGGGGGCGGTGAACTTGTGGTCCACGTTGGAGACAGGGAGGGTGAGCAGCACAAAGCCCACCAGAGTCGCTAAGCCATAGCCCAGCAGGATTATGCTGAAGAAGGGAAGCTCTTTCGATACTACCCTTCTATGCCACCGCTTCGGGGGTTCCGGCAGTTCTTCCGGCTCTTCGCGGAGCTCTTCTCGCCACTGCTGGTACCAGGGTTTCTCGGGCTTTTCATGCCTGTCTGACATCCAAAACAAACCCGCGTCGGCAGAATGCTATTGAGTCGACTCCAGAGTCTGGCATATTCTCGCACAGACTAGCCGCTTTGACAATACGCCGCAGATGCGAAACTCTTGCGCACGGTCACGTTTTGGTTTAGACTACGGGCATCTGCTCCCATATCACTTGCCGAGGAGGTATCCCCGCATGTGGCTGCCCGATGAAACCGACCTGCCCGAGGAGCTGAAGATGCTCCAGACCCTGCTCCGCAAGTTCATCAAAGACGAACTGATGCCGCTGGAATCCCAGACCGAGGCCAGGGGCGAGGCGCCGCCGGACATTAAGAAGCAGCTCCAGGGGAAGATGAAGGAACTGGGCATCCGCAACATGTGGGCCCCCGCCGAGTACGGCTGCGCCGGGTTGCACGTCCTGGGCAAATGCGTCGCCGGCGAGGAGATCGGCAGGCTGAGCATTGCGCTGGGCTGGCTGTTCGGGGACTGCCTCTGGGGCTCGGTGGCCCGCGAAATACCTCCCGACGCCACGGAAGACCAGAAGCAGCGATTCTTCATCCCGCTGGCCAGGGGCGACAAGCAGATGTGCGTCGCCTTCACCGAGCCCAACGCAGGCACCGACCTCAACGTCATCGAGACGACGGCGGTCAAAAAGGGCACCAACTATGTCATCAACGGCAGCAAGATCTTCATCACCAACGCCGATAGAGCCGACTTCACTATCGTGCTGGCCATCACCGACAAGCAGAAACGCTCACACGGCGGCCTGAGCAGCATCATCGTGGAGAAGGGCACGCCCGGCTTCAAGGTGGCCCGCAATCTGGAGTTCATGGGACACCGTGGCGTCAACGCCTGCGAACTCGTCTTCGAAGATTGCGTCGTTCCTGTGGCGAATCTGCTGGGACAGGGCGGCGACGGGCTCCGCCGCACGGCCAAGCTGCTCACCCACGGGCGCTTGGTCATCGGGGCGGCAGCGGTGGGAGTGGCCATGCGCTGCCTGGAAGCATCAGCCCAATACGCCAAGCAGAGGGTGACCTTCGGCCAGACCATCGGCAGCCGCCAGGGAGTCCAATGGATGCTGGCCGATATGGCCATGGATATCTATGCGGTGCGCTCGATGGCCTACGCCGCTGCCCGCGAGTACGACCAGGGCATCGATGTGCGCCACAAAGCCTCGATGGTCAAGCTCTACGGCACGGAAATGGCCCTGCGCGCTGCGGACATGGCGATGCAGATACACGGCGGCATGGGCTACAGCAAAGACCTCCCCTTCGAGATGCTCTATCGCGACTGGCGCATGACCAAGGTCGGCGAAGGCCCCTCGGAGCTGATGAAACACCTGGTGGCACGCGCCATCCTGGCCGACTGAACTCAGGGATGGGGCCATTCCCTGGCAGAGGGCTTGGGGGATGTGCCCCCAACTTCAAAACAATCCCCCGTCTCCAGTGTACGGGGTCTTGCCCTGAAAGTACTGCATCCTTGTCATCCTGACCCCGTACTTGATACGGGGGAAGGATCTCGTAGCCCCGCTCCAGGAAACGAGATTCTTCGTCGTCCGCCGGAGGGGGAACTCCTCAGAATGACATTTGGGGCAATGCCGCTGGACAGGAGACGAAATGGAAGGCTGCTGGGGACTGCTAGTCCCTCAGCAAATCCCTGGCGATCACCATCTGCATCACCTCGGTCGGGCCCTCGCCGATGCGGTACATGCGCACATCGCGGAAGATGCGCTCGATGGGCAGGTCCTTGGTGTAGCCGGCGCCGCCGTGGATCTGCAGCGCCTGGTCGGCGGCCTTGAAGCAGGCCTCCGTGACGAAGACCTTGATCATGGCGGCTTTGGTGCGGATGTCCAGGCCATGGTCGGCCTCCCACGCCGCGTTCCAGGTCATCATGCGGCTGGCCTGAATGTTCATCGCCATCTCCACCAGCATCCACTGCACCGCCTGCCGTTCCGCCAGCGGCTTCCCGAAAGTGACTCGCTGCTTGGCATACCGTTTCGACATATCCAGCAGGCGTTCCATGGTGCCGGTGAACACCGCCCCGATGAGGATGCGCAACGGAGTCAACGCGGCCAGCGCGAGGGGCAGTCCCTGTCCCTCTTTGCCAAGCACATTCGCCGCAGGCACCGCACAATCGTCGAAACTCAACTCGAAGTTCTTCAGGCCCCTCCGTCCCATCAGGCGCACTTTTCTGCCAATGGTGAACCCCGGCGTGCCTCTTTCCACGATGAAGCAGGTGATGCCGCCCTTCCCCCGCTTCTGCCAGTCGGTGACGGCAATGACGAAGCCGAAATCAGAGGTATCGGCGGAGGTGATGAACATCTTGTTGCCGTTGAGGATGTATTTGTCGCCTTTTCTGACGGCCCTGGTCTCG
The DNA here is from genome assembly GCA_030647705.1 of Dehalococcoidia bacterium. Taxonomy (GTDB): domain Bacteria; phylum Chloroflexota; class Dehalococcoidia; order JAUSJJ01; family JAUSJJ01; genus JAUSJJ01. The sequence goes on along the minus strand of JAUSJJ010000006.1, from coordinate 1,135 downwards.
ATGTTGGCGACGTCTGAGCCGGTGTTGGGCTCGGTGAGGGCGATGAAGAACTCCTGCTGGCCTCTGATCACGGGCGCCAGGTACTTCTCGATCTGGCCTTTGGTAGCCACGGCAAGTGTGTTGTGGTCGATCATGCCGCCACCCTGAATGCCGCTCATGATGCCGCTCTGGAAGCCAACCGATGGGCTGACCCGGCCCACCTCTTCGCTCACCAGCGACATGCCTACCATCCCGACCCCGCTGCCGCCGTACTCCACCGGCGCGGCGTAGTCCCACAGGCCCAGCCTGACCGCCTTGGCCTTGAGCTCGCGGCGGATGTCCTCAGGGAACTCGTCCTTCTCCTCGACCAGCTCCTCGAGGGGCAGAAGCTCCTGCAGCACAAACTTCCGCGCCAGCAACTGAAGCTGCTTTAGCTCTTCTGGAATAATGAAGTCCATGTGAGTTCTCCTCTTGCTCCGTCATTCCGGCCCCCGTGTCGCCGCACGGGGTAAACTGCGAGCCGGAATCCACTTACCTAAGCGTCTCGTAATGGCCTTGCCTCATCCCCGTCATTCCTGCCCCCCGTGTCGCAGCACGGGGCAGGCTGTGAGCAGGAATCCAGGCCCGTTTGCCATCAAATAGGCTGCCGTTTTCAAGAATGGGCGTCGGCATCCGGCCACGGACTCTCGTCGCAGCACAGCGTACACCGCGAGACGAACCCCAGTCACGCGAGCGTCTCATAGAGGTCCAGCCAATTTGGGTTGGCTCTCTCAATCATCTCGACCTTCCACTTGCGCTTCCACCCCTTCAGCTGCTTCTCCCGCTTGATAGCCTCCTCCATGGTTGCCTGAAACTCGTACCAGACGAGGCGATGGACGTTGTACAGCTTGGTGAAACCATCCAGTACGTTGTCCTTGTGCTCCCATGTTCTTGCGACAAGGTTTGACGTGACGCCGACGTAGAGAGTGCCATTCTTCTGGCTTGCCAGGATATAGACCGCCGGTTGTTTCTTCAATCAAACGACCCTGGATTCCGGCTCACGGGCCGGAATGACGGATGCAATGTGGCCAATCCTGTGGCGAACCTGTCCACTCAGGACCCCGCCAGGGGGCAGAGCCCCTTGGGACCCCGATTTCATAGTTGCAAGGCCCTATGT
>JAUSJJ010000289.1 GCA_030647705.1 Dehalococcoidia bacterium | reverse complement strand
AAAGTGACGACTAAGGAGATAATCCTGTTCTCCCGCCAGTTGGCGACGCTTCTAGACGCCGGCATCAGCATCGTTCCGGCCCTTGAGTTGATGCTGGAAGAGATGAACAGTCGGGCCTTCAAGAGGGTCGTCGCCCGGATTCTGGAAGGTCTTCGTGCGGGAGACCCTTTCTCCGAAGCCCTGTCCAGACACGACCAGGTGTTTGGTGAGTTGTACTGCCAGTTGGTGGCTGTCAGCGAGCGCACCGGCGGTGTGCCGGATTCCCTGAGACAGGCGGCCGCGTACATGGAGAAGGATGCCATCACCAAGAAGAAGATCAAGAAGGCATTGACCTACCCTGTCATCGTGCTCTCTGTAGCCGTGGTGGTAATGGGCCTGCTCATCGTGTTCGTCATGCCCAAAATGACCAGTATGTTCACTGCCATGGATGTCGAGTTGCCCATCACCACCAGACTTATGATCTTCGTCACTGATTTCGTCACCGGCAACATTCTGGCATTGTTGCTGGGCGCGGCCCTGGCCGGTCTCGCGGCTTTCCTGTATGTGAGGCGGCCTGCCGGCCTGTACCAGTTCCATCGGCTGCTGCTGGCGTTGCCCGTGATCGGGAAGGCCAACTTGATGGGAGAGATGGCCCGTTTCAGCAGAACGCTGGCGCTGTTGATACACGCCGGACTGCCGCTGCCGGAGATACTGGAAATGGCAAGGCGGACCAGCGGCAACGTTGTGGTGAAGGAAGCTCTGGCCGAAGTCCGTACCGGGCTGGTACAGGGCGATGGACTATCCGGGCCGATGTCCAGGAACAGGGTTTTCCCTCGGTTGCTGGTGCAGATGGTCGTGGTGGGTGAAGAAAGCGGCCGGCTGGAATCCACGCTGGACACCGTGGCCAGCGCCTACGAAACCGAGGCCGAGGACAGAATCGCCGGCATGGTCGCCATGATAGAGCCGGCGATGACTCTCTTCCTTGCCGTTGTCATAGGGGTCATTGCGCTTTCCGTGATTACGCCCATGTATTCCTTGACTGATGCGTTCAAATAGGGAGAACGAGACGAAGATGTCCAGGCGCGCGTCAACGGTGCAAGGTATCGCCCGGCGCCAGGGCGGGTCGATTCTGATAGAGACCCTCGTGGCTCTGGCGCTGCTCGGGCTCCTGGGGGCGACCTTCTTGCCTGCTGTTTCGACGTCCGCCAAGACCGCGGGTCTAACCGAAGAGATGGTCAACATGGACAACCTGGCGCGTGCGCAAATGGAGTACACCAAGAATTCGGCGTATGTTTCCGGAAGTCCGGACGTGACGTCCTATCCTCGCGTCGACGATCCCGTCAACCCTAATGCGGTCGTAGTGCCGGATGGGTATTCGGTCGCCGTCGTGGGTCACGCGTTGAATCAGCCCGACAATGGCATACAAGAGGTCACCGTGACGGTACACAGGGGTGCGAAGAGCACGTCGCTGAAGGGCTACAAGGTCAATCGATGACTAGGACGCTACTGCTTGGACAGAGGGGACTGACCATACTGGAGGTCGTGGTCGCCGTCGGCATCACGGGGCTGCTTGCCACGGGATTGGGCTCGATTGGCTACGGCCTGTTGCGCCATACCCAGGCCAACAGCGCCCATGTCACGGCAGCCAGCGCCACGGAGGAAGCGGCGCGTCTGATCGTGCAGGATGGGCAGAGCGCCCAACAAACCAGCCTTGTCGCAGGAGCCCCGGCGGTCGAGACATTGACACTCAGTTGGATAGACCCGACCAACGGAGACTCGCACGAGGTCGTCTACTCGCTGTCCGGTAACGACGTCGTACGCACGAAGTCGGTCAACAGCGTGGTACAGAGTGCAAGGACTGGGGCGAGGTACATGACCGCTGTCGGCTTCTCTCAACCCGCCGGTGAGGGCCGCCTGTTCAAAGTGAGCCTGACCTCGTCGGGCGGGAGCGCCACGTTGGCAGAAACAAGGGAGTACTATGTTGCGCTCAGGGCAGTGGATTAGGGCACTGGCCTTCAGGTTGAAGGGCGGAGAACGAGGTCAGGTGACGATCATGGCTTTGATCGTCATGGCTCTCGGCGGGCTGGTGCTCGCTCCTTCGCTGGAATATGTGGCCACCGGCGTCACGTCTGCCGCCACCCAGCGCAGGTTGACCAGCGAGTTGTACGCTGCAGATGCCGGCGTGGAATACGCCATGTGGCGGATCGAGAATGGGGCGTCGGGTGGCTTCACTGATGCGATTTCGGTGGGCGCCATTCCGGTGGACGTCACAGCGAGCGTGTTGACGGACCTGCCATACGGGCCTGTTCTGACGGCGGGAGCCGAGCACGCCGATTGGCTCAGCGTGACTACCGAGATGGCGGATCTGGGGGGCGGCGTGTTCAGCTTGGCCATCCACATACAAAACACGGGAGGCACAGGCAACGTGAAGCTGGAAACGATAGGAGCGGGCATGCCCGAAGGCTTCAGCTATGTTGCAGGCTCAAGCTCCGGCTTCACCACTGGCGCGCCCGGCATTGATGGAAGGAAGCTCGCCTGGGAGTTCTCGGGCTCGGGCAGGCCGACCGTGAATGACGGTCAGTCAGTGACCCAGACATTCCAGATGTCCGGCGCCGGAGACCCTCAGAGGTACTATTCCTGGGTGGTGGCCAGCCGCGATGATATCGGCATTGTCTCCAGCGCTAGGGGATACAACGTGGTGTCTACGGCTGGAGACGCCAGGATCGAGGCTGCAGTGGTCAAGAACGAAGGCATTGTGTATCCGGTCTCCTGGAATATCACTCGGAGCGTTACACCATGAAGCAGAAATTGAGGTTCCTGGCCAGCATACCGTTCGTCGTGGGCGTTTTTATCATCGTCTACGTCGCTCTGGGCATGGTCTACTTTAACAAGGAAAACGAAACGCGGGGGCTGACCTCGCAGGTCCTGGTCATGCGCAGTGCGCTGGGCAAACCGCTGCCGAACACTGCGGAACTGCAGACCAGGCTGGACGACGTAAGGGCCGAATCAGAAGCCGTTCTGGCCGCTCTTCCCAGCGCGGAGCAGGGCATAGATGTGTACGGTGCGCTGGTTGAGTTGGGCAACCAAGGGAACATAGAGATCATGAGAATGGAGGCGTTTCCTCCGGTTGTCCGAAAAGACGGGATCGGTGGCAAGACCATTCTGCCCTATGCCATCACCGTAAGGGGCAGCCAGGAGGATACTCTGGCGTTCGTATCGAGTCTGATACAGGGCGCCAAGCTGCTGCGTGGCCTGGAACTCACGAATGTCAGCGTCAAAAGAGCAGCCTCGGAAGACGGAGAGATTGCCACCGAACTGGAACTGAACATTCACACCTGGCCTGATTTCAACCTGGCGGAGGCGAGCGCGGGTCAGGTTTCCGGGGGCAAAAAGTGAACAAGTTGAACGCGAAGACAGCCCTGATCGAAGCCCAGTACCCGATATCCCCGGCCCGAGAAACCCTGGGAAAAGTGGCGGCCAGGTTGGCGCCCCGACGCATGCAGTCTGATGTGGGACGCTTCATTGTGTTGAGGCTTGGCGTCCTGGGAGGGAAGCTGGCCGGGTTCACCTCGGCGGTGCCGAGTCGACTTGGGGCGCTGGAGCGTTCCGTTTTGACTGCGCTGGGGAGGAAGATTTACGAATCTGTTGACCGGTTTATGGACTTCATTGCCAGAGAGGTCGTGACGGTAGCCATAGAGGACACCGACCTTAGATTCATGGTGGTGAAGAGGGACCGCGTCAGGAGTTGGGGAAGCGTGCCTCTGGAGCCGGGCACGGTGAGAGATGGGATGGTATTGAATGCCCCGGCCCTGGGCGGGTTGATACGTGAGTTGATTGCTTCCGGGCGGTTGAAGAAGGGGACTATTGTCGCCAGCCTGAGCGGCTTCCAGTCCGTCCATCGTATTGTTGAGTTGCCCAGGATGTCGAAAAGGCTGCTGGGAGAGGCTGTCCTCAGCGAGGCGAAGAGGACAATGCCCGTTTCACTGGACGAACTCTACTTGTCTTGGGAGATCCTGGGCGAGGAACGTGGAGTGCAGCGTCTTCTTCTCCTCGGCACGCCAAGGAACCTTGTGGATGCTGAGTTCAAGTGCCTGAAGAAGGCCAGGCTGAGGCCTCGCTCCATGGACCTCAAGCCCGTGGCACTGGCCAGAATGGTGGACCGGCCCGATGCACTGATCATAGACATGGAGCCGGAAAGCTGCGAGATAATCGTCATGGCCGGCGGCGTGCCGGCGATAATGCGCAGCATCCGGATACATCCGGACTCCGGGCCGATGGACTGGACTCAGCACATTCTGGAGGAGTTCGAACGGACGTTGAGGTTCTATGAGTCCAACTACCCCAATGCGGCTCTCAGCCAGGACACGCCTCTCTTTCTCACCGGAAAGCTGGCCGGGGAAAAGGAGCTCGCTCAGGCCGTGGCAGCCGGGGCCGGGTTCAACGTGCAGCCGTTGGAACGGCGTTTGAAATGTCCCCCCGACTTGCCGGTCTCGCAGTACGCGGTCAACATCGGGCTCGCGTTGAGAGAGTCGCCGGCAAATCAGGCTGCTCAGCGAGGCGAGTTTTCGGCAATGGATCTGGATATCCTGCCTCAGCCATATCGGCTGCGACGCCTCTCTGCCAAGCATGGCCTCGTGGCCTCCGGCATCCTGATGGGAGTTGCCCTGGCGGTGCCGATGTACCAGGTTGCAGACACGGCGACCATGCAAGCACGCCGGCTCGGCTTGGAGTACAGCATGCTTGACCAAAGCTCCGTCTTGCGGCGCGCCAAGATCAAAGAAGCCCGTCAACTTGAGCAGGCGATTAGCGATGCCAAGGCAAGGAACAGCTCTCTGTCGAAGATACTGCAGGCCTACCAGGAAATCGCTGATCGGCGCCTGCGCGCCTATGACTCCTTGCGCGTGCCGATCACGCTCGCGCCGGTTGGGGCGCTTCCGGAGGGGGCCAGACTGTACTCGGTATCGCAGGGAGGAAAGAAGTTGGCCCTGCGTGGGACGGCACAAAGCTACGAAATCGCGCTGGAATACGCCGACGCTTTGCGTCGAATCGATGGTTTCTCGAACGTGCAGGTACATTCCTTGGGAAAATCGAACAAAGAAACGGACATAATCGATTTCGATATCAGCCTCGTCTGGAATTAGGCGCTGGCGCTGCCGGCGTCAGAATCCGCACGGCAGACAAAGTGGAGGGGAACGTGAATATCGACAGTATGCTGCAATTGGCGTGTGACAGGCACGCATCTGACCTTCACCTGGTTGCCGGACGCTGTCCGGTGTTGAGAATAGATGGCAGGCTGGTAGACGTGGAATGCGAACCCGGCCTTCCGGAGGATATCGCGCTCGCCCTGAGCTCGATATCGAACGAGGAGCAGCGGAAGGCGTTCGACGCTGAAATGGAACTGGATTTCGCTTACTCGCTGCCGGATGGCAGGCGCTTCAGGGTGAATGCCGGCCGGCACATGGGCAGCGCATGCCTTGTCTTCCGCGTGATCCGGGGCACGCCTCCCAGCATCGAGGAGATGGGGTTGCCGGAGATCTGCCGAGACCTGGTCCACAAGCGTAATGGACTGGTCCTGCTGACCGGGCCCACCGGGAGTGGCAAGTCGACCACGCTGGCGGCGATGATCGAATACCTCAACAGGACCAAGCGCTACAAGGTGATCACGATTGAGGACCCCATAGAGTACGTCTATTCCAACGGAACGTGCCTCATCTCCCAGCGCGAGGTCGGTTTCGACACGCATTCCTTTGCCGTTGCTCTGAAGCAGTCGCTTCGCCAGGACCCCAACGTTATTCTGGTGGGCGAGTTGCGGGACATGGAGACGGCATCCATGGTGTTGATGGCCGCTGAGACTGGACATCTGGTGCTGTCGACGGGGCACTCGCCTAGTGCACCGCTTGCCGTTGAACGCGTGGTTGACCTTTTCCCCACTCATCAACAAGCTCTGGCACAAACCAGGCTGGCTTCGGTGCTGCAGGGAGTGCTTTGCCAGTTGCTGGTGCCCCGTGTGGGTGGTACCGGCCGCGTAGCCGCGGTCGAGGTCATGCTCGCGAACGGAGCCGTGAAGAACCTCATCCGCGAGGGCAAGATGCACCAGTTGCGCAATGTTATCCGCACCAGCCAGCAGATTGGCATGTGCACTATGGATGATGCCCTGCTGCGGCTTTACAACGCGAGACTGGTAGATAAGGACGAGGTGCTTTCCCGATGTGTGGATGTGGATGAGGTAACCAGGATGCTGCGGGAATCGCGGGTACCGGCGCACGCCGCAGCACAATCACCTTAGCGCCATTCAGCCCGACGACAAGTAACTCAGGCGTTGCTGCCTCAAGTAAAGGCGAAGCTCCGCCAAGCCCTGTTGGCGGAGCTTCCACAAGAACAGATAGATACCGTGTCCTTGCGCCAGGACGAGACTACTTGCCGATGCGGAAAATCTTGGTGCCGCAGACTGGGCACACACCCTGGGTTGCGGGCCTGCCGTTCTTCATGGTGATGGTCTTGGCATTCTTGATCTCTCTCTTGGCGCGACACTTTACACAATAGGCTTGCATAGGGGCACCTCCTTTTTCCAGGCAGAATACTCCATCACAGGCAGGATGTCAATAGCCTGGAGCACATTCGTTGTGTGCGCGGCGGCCATTTTTGCCGGAAAACGACGGTTTTCTAGCCAAATAGTGCCCGGATGGGCGTGTGACGCCATGCCGCTCTGGCTGCAGCCATTCCGTTCAATGGCCATCATCTCCGCCGCAGACGCCGTGGCGCAGGCAGTAGCAAAGACTCCCGCGCCGGGCGCAGAAGCGATTGACTTTGAGTTTTCCGCGGGGTATACTGCCTCCGAGTGGGCTAATCGGCAGACCGTCGCCCGCAACCTGGATTCGCTCAGGCGCGCCCCGGGACCCCCACTCACTTCATGCCTTGAGCGCGGAGCCCGGTGCCTGCATGACCTGACGAAAGGAAGTGCCTCATGGCTAATTCCCGCAGCAGCGAAGCAGAGTGTCAACCCGCCAAAAAAGAGACGCGCGTCCTCGAAGGACTTTTCCACCTGCCGGCATCGCCCGGAGAGCAACCCTATCTTATAGGCAGCAAGTGTTCGGTGTGCGGCCTCGTCGTGTTCCCGAAGAGGACGTTTTGCCCCGTTTGCGAGATCGACAAGCCTATGGATGAGGTTCCACTGAGCAGGAAAGGCAAGCTGGTCTCGTATACCTGTGCCCGTGTTCCTTCCGAGGGCATGACCGCTCCGTACCTGATGGGGACGATCGACCTGCCGGAAGGGCCCCGGTTTATCTCGCTCATCGCGGGCGAGCAGGACATCAACGCGCTGAAGATCGGCATGGAAGTGGAGCTGCTCATCGACAAGATCGCCGAGGAAGAGGGCCACGATCTCATCGGGTACAAGTTCCAGCCGGTCAAGAAGGGACAGGGAGGTGACCACAAATGAGAGATACAGCCATCATTGGAGTCGGTCTGCACCCCTTCGGCAAGTACCCTGAGAAGGGGCTTCGTGACCTTTCCCGGGTGGCCATCTGGGAGGCCATCAAGGATGCCGGCATATCCGCCAAGAACATTCAGGTGGTCTACGTTGGGAACGCCCTGGGAGGCCTGATCACCGGACAGGAAGCGGTGCGGGGACAGGTCATCCTGGAGGACTGCGGCCTGGGCGGCAGGCCCGTGGTTAACACGGAGAACGCCTGCGGCACCGGTCTGGCTGCTGTTAGAGGCGCTTGGTTGGAGGTGGCTTCGGGGATGTACGATGTCGCTCTCGCCGTCGGCGTCGAGAAGATGTTCATACCCCACAACACCGCCAAGTCAATCAGGGCGTTGGCCACCTGCTCCGAGATCGAACTGAGCCGCTCCGGCTTCCAGTATGTGACTTACTACGCCATGCGTTTGAGGGCTTACATGGAGCAGTACGGCGCGACTCTCACCGACCTGGCCAACGTTGTGGTCAAGAACAGCTACAACGGTTCGATCAACCCCTACGCCCACCGCCGGACCGCCTTCACCGCTGAAGAAGTGCTCAACTCCCGAATGGTGGCAGACCCGCTGACCCTGTACATGTGCCCGGCCATGGCGGACGGCGCCGGCGCCGCCATCATCTGCTCCATGGACATGGCCAAGAAGCTCACCAGCAGGCTGCCCGTCAAGATAGACTGTTGCACCTTCCGGGCGGCCAAGTTCAGTCCCCACGGCGAATACGACGATCCGCATACCTTCACGCTCTGCGCCCAGGAGGCGTACGAGAAGGCGGGCATTGGCCCCGAAGACCTGGATGTAGCCGAGGTCGCTGACGCGGCCATCCCGATGGAACTCATTCTGTACGAAAGACTGCTCTTCTGTGGCAAAGGCGAGGGGCCAAAACTCATCCGCGACGGTACCACCCGGATCGATGGAAGCCTGCCCGTGAACACCAGCGGTGGTTTCGGCATCCGTGGCCATCCCCTGGGCGCAACCGGCCTGGCCGAGATCGCCGAGGTGGTTTGGCAGTTGAGGGGTGAAGCGGGTCCCCGGCAGGTGGCGAACCCGAAGGTGGCAATGGTGCATGACTCCGGAGGAGTCGTCGGCTATGACACCGCCGCCTGCTACGTGTCCATATTCAGCAAATAGCGGAGCCCACGTTCCGGCCTCCGTCGCGCGGTCGCCCTTCCTGATGCCGGCCATACGCCGAAGCCTGCCGCAAACCCGGCCGGCGCCCTGTCGGGTTTGCCGTGCTATCGCCTGTGCTGTTGTGATCGCGTCCACCCCTGGTTTCCAAATCTCGGAGGTTGGGAATGGACATAGCCCTGGTCACCGGGGGCTCTGGAAGCTTCGGCACGCTGCTTGTCGATAAGCTTTCCCGCCATTTTGAGGTAGTCAATATCGACGTCTCGGCATCTGCCGGGCTCAAGCTCGATGTCACTAACGAAGCCGATATCGATACGATCCTGCAGAAGTACCCCCGGGTCAAAGTCCTGGTCAATGCGGCAGCCGTGATAAAGTACAACCCCATCGAGAGAATATCCGCTGCGGAATGGGATGCCATATTCAGCGTCAACGTGAAGGGCACGTTTCTGATGATCAAGCACCTGCTGCCCCGCCTGAAGGAAAGCCGTGGCGTGATCGTGAATGTATCCAGCATCACCGGCCGGATGCCGATGGTGAACGCCCTGACTTATTGTACTTCCAAAGCCGCTATGGACATGATAACACGCGTCTGTTCGAGGGAATTCAGGCCGCACGGGATCACCGTATTCGGCATCAGCCCGGCCATGATGATCGATACTGAGAACACTCAAAAGAAGCTCGGCAGCCTGTCGCGCCTGAAGCGTCTCAGCGTCGAGGACCTGCTTGAGCAAGAGAAGGAGACCTACCCGTATGTGCGTGGGGAATCAGTGGCCGGTCTGCTGGCGTACATTCTCTCCGATGAGAAGATATACAGAGACCTCAACGGTCAGATCGTGAACATGGGAGGATACTGAGGCGCGGGGACGCGCTGGCCTCTCACTGTGGGCCAGCGACTTTACATAACGCTGCAATGGGCACTACTGGGACTGTCTGTACCGCAGGAAGAACACTGGTGGATGGCGGCATGGCGGCCAGCCAGGATTCAGGCCGCCGCAGTTTTCAGGCGCCAAACGCACGACTGAAGGAGACGACACGTGGCCGAACAATACAAACACCTCTTCTCTCCGCTCAAGGTTGGCTCGTTCACGGCGCCCAATCGAATGGTCAGCCTGCCCCACGGGACATATTTCGATGAACGCGGGCTGCCCTCGGACAAGTCCATTGCGTACTATCTGAGCAAGGCCACGGGTGGGGTGGGGCTGCTCATCCATGAAGCCGTCATGGTGCACCGCAGTTCCTACTTCAATACATTCGACCAGCCGGCAGCCGTGGAGAAGTTCAGAAGGCTGACCGGCGCCATCCACCAACATGAAACCAAAGTCGTGCTGCAGATGGCGCACAACGGGGCGCAGTTCCAGGCCAATTTTGAAACCCCGTGGGGGCCCTCGGTGGTGCCCTCCCCGCGGACGTGGTATCCACCCCATGAGATGACCGTACCGGAGATCAAAGAGGTCATTCAGGCCTTCGGGGTCGCGGCGGCCAGGGCAAGAGACGCAGGCTTCGACGGTGCGGAAGTCCTGGGCGCACATGGCTATCTGGTCGCCGAGTTCATGTCGCCGTTCTACAACCGGCGCAAGGACGAGTACGGCGGCGACCTGGAGAACCGCCTGAGGATCCCTCTGGAACTGCTTCAGGC
>JAUSJJ010000276.1 GCA_030647705.1 Dehalococcoidia bacterium | reverse complement strand
TTCCGGCGGAAGCCGGAATCTAGTGTCCCCGGCGCTCGTTTGGATACCGGCGGAAGCCAGTAGCGCATCTCCGAGACAAGAAGCTAGTCCAGTACCGCGATGACCTCGACCTCGATCAGATAATCAGGATCCATCAAACGGGCGACCTGTACGGCCGTGGTAGCAGGGAAATGGTCGCCGAAGTACCTGCGTCTAACCTCGCCTGTCTTCTTGAACCTGTCCAGGTCGAGGCAGAAGATATTCATCTTCACTATGTCCGTGACGCTGGCCCCTGCCGCCGCCAGCACCCGCTTCAGGTTCTCGTACGCCTGCTCGGTCTGGGCCACGATGTCGCCCTTCCCAACCACGGTACCGGACTCGTCCCTGGCCACCTGGCCTGCCACGTAGATGGTTTTTCCTACCTTGATAGCGTCCGCGAAACCCCTCGCCTTTCTCACGTTCTTGGGCACGATGATCTCTTTTGCCATTGATAATCTCCTTCCACTTCGACTTCTTGTTCGATAGCTAGCTCCGCCTATCTTACCCTGTCGGTCTCCCGTTCCCGGGAGGAGAAGGCGGTCCGGAGCCAGCACATCGCTCACAAAGGCATGTTGGCGTGCTTCCTGGGATACTGCACTGGCCGCTTCTTGGTACGCAGCAGCCGCATCTCCCTGATCAATCGCCTCCTGGTCTCCCGCGGCTCGATGACGTCATCGATGTGGACACCTACCACACACTCAGATGAGACCAGGGCGAGTGGGTTGCTGTATTTCTCCCTGTATTCGCGGATGAGTTGTTCCCTGAGCTCCTGCGGATGCTCCGCCGCCGCTATTTCCCTGTCATGTATCAGGTCAACCGTCTGCTCCGCGCCCATGATCCCCAGTTCCGCGCTGGGCCAGGCGAGCACGAGGTCCGTCCCCAGCCCGGCGATGACCCCCATACCCAGCCAACCGCCCCCATAGCACTTACGCACCATCACCACGATTCTGGGCACGGTGGCTTCGCACAACGCATAAGGCACCTTGGCGCCGTGCCGGATGATTCCGGCCTGCTCCTGTCTGGTCCCCGGCATATATGCGGGGGTATCCACCAGCAACACCAGGGGGATATTGAAAGCATCGCAGAACCGGATGAACCTGGCCTGCTTGTCGGAACTGTCCACGGTGAGAGCGCCTCCGGCGACCATCGGCTGGTTAGCCACAAAACCGACCGTATGACTATCCAGCCGTCCGAAGCCGACCACCACCTCACGGGCGAACTCAGCCTTCACTTCGAGAAAGTCGCCGTTGTCAGCCAGACGGGCAATGATCTGCCGCGTGTCATAGGCTTTCCTGGGATCGGAGGGTACTATCGCGGAAATATCATCGTCCAGGCGGTCGGGGTCATCGCCGCCGTTGAGCACTGGCGGAAGCTCCTCGTTGTTCGGAGGCAGGAAGCCGAGCAGCTTTCGCATCACAGTGAAACACTCCTCCTCCGAGCGTGTCCTGAAATCGACCACTCCGGAGACCTGGGAGTGAATGCGTGCGCCACCCAGAGCTTCGGCGGTCACGTCCTCCCCAAGTACCGATTTGGCCACCCTGGGCCCGGTGATGAACATTTGGCCGATCCTGTCCACAATGAAGATGAAGTCCGTGAGCGCAGGCGCGTACACTGCGATTCCAGCGCACGACCCGAGTATCGCCGATATCTGAGGCACCACGCCTGAAGCCTGCACGTGCGGCATGAAGATGGACCTGCCCGTCTTCTCGCTTCCCACGCCGTACTGAGCAGCCATCTGGTCTTTGCTTTCAGCCCGGGCCCCCGGTGAGTCATTGAGGCCGATAAACGGCACCCTCATCTCGAGCGCCCTCTCCACCGCCTTGTATATCTTCCTGCCGTGGAGAGCGCCGATGGTACCGCCAGCAACTGTCGCATCCTGAGAATACACGCTGACCACCCTGCCATCGACCATACCATGCCCGCTGACCACACCATCGCCCGGCCCGCCCGTCTCGTGGCCGACCAGCATGTCGTGCTCCACGAAGCTATCCGGGTCCAGAAGATGCGCCAGCCTCTCCCGGGCAGTGAGCTTCCCCCGTTCGTGCTGCCTGGCAATCTTGTCCTGGCCTCCGCCTTCGATGGCCTTCTGCCTGACAGCCCTGAGTTTGGCTATCCTTTCCTCCATATGCTCTGCGACCTCCTCTTTGGATTGAAGCGCCGGGCGGGTCACGCGCTATTGTAGTTGCCGCGCAGTTGCGGGTCAATGGCTGCAGGCCCGCTGTAATCCATGGGTTCTTTGCACAGCTCAGAATTGTTCGGCAATCGGATGGCCTTCACCCCAGAGGTCTTTTCCGTACCCCAGGCTGAAGCCTGGGGCATCCGCCTGTGGCGGACTGCGATGCCCTGCCCACGGCTTCATCTGTGGGTGGGAATCCACGGATTATGGGCCCGCTGTTCTCCTGCTCACGGGAATCAACGGCCCCACGCCTCACACCTGTCGATCAGGCGCAACGTGGTATAATCTAACGACACACAGACCCGTTCACGGCAGATGATGCCCGCCGGAGGAGGCCAAACCAATGGTTGACCTGAGTATTGACTTTGCAGGTTTGAGACTGAAGAACCCCATCGTCGCTGCCTCCGGGCCCATCGCTTCGACCCCCGCCACCATCAGACGCTGCATCGAACATGGCGCCGGCGCGGTGACGGTCAAGAGCGTGGGCCTGGATAAGGAGAACCAGCTCTTGCCCCGCCCGGGCAACTGGTTCCTGGACAAGCTCGGAGAACGGGGCGGTCTGATGCACTGCTTTTCAGGCCTGTTAACCCCGGAGCAGGCCGCCGAATGCTTGAGCGTTTCAAGGCCACTGGCGGACAGAGAGGATGCCCGGCTGATAGGCAGCCTTTACTTCATGGGCCCATGGACAGGGATGCCCCCGTTCCCGCCGGTGTCGCCGCCTGCGCCGGAGACGCTGCGACGGATGGCCCTGCAGATGGAGGCAGCGGGCGCCGATGCCATTGAAGTCTGCTGCAACTGCGGCCTTTCGATGAAGCCGTCGGCCTCGGTGGATTTCGTGGAGAGGTCCATACCCGTGGCGATCGAAGCGCTCAAGGGGCGCCTCAAGGTCCCATTCTGGATCAAGCTCGGCTTCAACCATGACGTGTTCTGGCTGCGAGACCTCCGGACTATGCAGAAACTGGGCATGCCGGCAGTACACGTCTACAGCGACCTCAGGGCCACCTTTCTCGACATCGAAACAGCGAGGCCGCCGATGGCGTTGCCGTTCGGCTACGGACACTGGCTGAGGGGGCCCGCCAACTACGCCACATATCTTTCAGCCGTCAACAGCAAGTTGCAGATCATGAGCAGCGGCGGCATTTGGACCTGGAAGGACGCGGTGGAGCGCATGATGTGCGGCGCCACATTGGCCGCACTGGAGAGCCCGGTGCAATACCACGGGTACCGTGTTTTTGGGGACATCCTCAAGGGACTGGCCGGCTTCATGGAGCGCAAGGGCTACAAGCGGGCGTCAGACATGGTGGGGCTGGCGGCGCCTCACATTTACAATGTGAAGGAATTCCTTGCCCGGTACGATCAGACAACCGGCCCTCGCGAGGCCGTGCGCCTCGCGCTCGATGAAGTACAGTGCACCGGCTGCGGCAGATGCGTCTCCTGCATCTACGAGGCCATAGTGATGGCAAGCGGCCTGCCCAGCATCGACAACGAGGCCTGCGAGAGGTGCGGTGTCTGCGTCACCATCTGCCCGGCAGACGCCCTTGCCATAGAGGCCTCATAGTTCAGACGCAGGGGTACCGTTGCCTCGCTGAGTAGACCCTCACTTCTTCTTGTCGGCGAACGCCTGCCCGGGCTGTTCCGGCGGCGCCACCTTGTAGTAAGGGGCAAAGGCGCAGAGATAAGAGAACCTCAGCGCCTGGCGCAGGTCCATATCCATAGCAGCGTTGATGGTGAACTTGGCAGTCCTCACCGCCTCCGGTTTCATTGAAGCGATGGACTTGGCCAGTTTCTTGGCTTCATCAAGGTACCTGTCAGGTGGATAGCATTCTTGAGCAAACCCGATGGTCAACGCATCTCTGCCGTTGTAGACCTTGCCGGTCCACGCCATCAGCTTCGCCATGGCTGGCCCCACCAGTCGCGCCAGCCTGGGCGTTGCCCCACTACCACCGATCTGTCCCATGTTCTTCACGTGCAGATCGGAGACCTCAGCGGTCTCTGAGACTATCCTGATGTCGCAACTCAGGGCAAGCTCGATGCCCCCGGCAGTGCATGGCCCGTCGATGGCGGCGATGGAAGGCTTGCGAGATGCCTCGATTCTCTCGAACACCTTCTCGCTTTCGTGGAGCGGCTGGGACCAATCGAAGATAGCTTCCGCGCGGTCGAAGATGTTCTCCGGCCCAAGCATCTCGAAGAAGCCTATGCTGCGGAACTCCTTGATATCTCCTCCCACCGAGAACACCGGACGCCCGTCCGGCCTCTTGGCGCCGGTGATCACCATACACCTGACCTCGGGGTCTTTTTCGATTGCGTCGACGGCCGCCGGAAGTTCAACATCCATGAGCTTCTTGTTCAGGGCATTCAGTCTTTCCGGACGGTTGATAGTGATGACCGCTATGCCGTCTTCCTTTTGATAGAGCAGAGTCTCGTAATCCATGCGTTTCCCTCCAATGTGGACTTGGCAGGCCGTAGTAGAACAGACGAATTCGAGCGTATGTTACACTCCACCCCAGGTTTCGTCAAGAAGAGTGGACGCGTTCGACGCTCGGTGGATTCCCACCCACGGCTTCAGCCGTGGGCATGGCATCACAAGTGTCTATGCCCCAATCTATGCCCCGGGCTTCAGCCTGGGGTAAGGGAAAACACCTCTGGGGAGAAGGCCATCCGACTATCAAAAACCTTTGAGCTATGCAAAGAATCGACGGATTACGGACCCATGCAGAGGCATCACGGTGTTGACATCTCTATCACAGAGTGTATGATGAAAGCTTATGAACCAGAGAACACTCCTGTACGTCGGAGCCCACCCCGACGACGAGACATTCGGACTGGGTGGCACCCTGGCATACTACGCTGCTGCCGGCGTCAAGGTGTACTGCGCATGCGCCACGCGCGGGGAAGCAGGGTCAATCAGTCCTGAGCACTTGCGGGGGTTCGCCTCACCCGGGGACTTGCGATGGGCCGAGCTGAAATGCGCTGGAGAGGTGCTAGGACTGACAGACGTTATCTACCTCGGCTACCGGGATTCGGGCATGCCCGGGTCAGTGGACAATAAACATCCTCAGGCGCTGGCAGCCGCGCCGGTCGAAGAGGTTGCGGGCCGCGTGGTCAAGGCCCTGAGGGAGTTCAGGCCCCAGGTAGTCATAACCTCAGACCCCATCGGCGGATACCGGCATCCCGATCACATCGCCATCCATGATGCCACCGTCATGGCTTTCCACGCAGCCGGCGACCCAACGCAGTATCCCGAAGCCGGCCCTCCGTT